>JAQVZQ010000129.1 GCA_028708095.1 Dysgonamonadaceae bacterium | reverse complement strand
TACATTTCTTGCCTGATTAGAGATTGTTGAAGAAACGTATCTTTCTCATCTCTTACTCCCAAATTCTTCTCTCTATTTGCCTTTGCCATTTCCACTATTTCCCGGGAATCCTTCTCGCTGTTTGCCTTTGCCATTTCCACTATTTCCCGGGTTTTTTTAAATAATTTTTGTTTTTCTTCTTCTGTTGCCCCCTCAAATCTTTCCAAAATTCCAGGTCTTAATTCTCCGTACTCATCACAAAACTCATCAGCTATATTATGCACGCTTTCCGTTATTCTTGCTTCTTTTCTGTCCAATCCTAAATTTTTCTCTGCATTTGCCGATTTTAGCCTCCTTAGTTCTAAGGCTCTCCTAACATACTCTTCAAGTGATAATGCCTTATTGGGCTTTTCCAACTTCTTCCATCCCCCTTTTTTATGAGACATAATTATTTAATATCAATATAAAATCTGTCGTCAACATTCTTTTTGTGGCAAAAACTTCTTTTTATTTGCTTCTTTTTGCGGTAAGAACTGTACTTTTGAATTTCCCCTTATACCAGCCATTGCATTTTTTTGGGCTTTTGTAAAAAACTCATCTAGGTCTATACGTTTAGCTTGCACTGGTGCCGGTTCCATCTCTTGAGATTTCCCGATAAAAGCATTATTATATGCGTTTGTTAAATTACTTCTCTTTTGAAAATTCGAGTTTTCTCCTATTTTTCTAAGTGAACGATCTAAACTATTTTGTAATCTTTGCACTAAATTAAATTGTTCTGTAGTTCTTGCCTTTTTCGCCTTTACTCTTGTTGCTTTCCCCATAACCCTTACTACCCCCTTTTTTGTTATTTGTATAATAATCTTCCTTGTCGTCAACGCCCCTCTCTCTGCAAAGAATTTTTCTGCAGAGATTTCTTCGATGGGGGTTCTTGCGTTTTAGTTGCTTTTAAATCATTCTTTTTCTTTCCTTCTTCAATTTCTCCTTTGATCTTTCTCCTTAGAAATTCTTCCAGATGCACTTTTTGAACATACTCTTCAAGTGGCAACGCATATTTCAATTTACTTCAACCCCCTTTTTAAATCCTTACCGTGAATGATCTTCCTTCTGTGGAGCTTGCTTCTGCACAGAGGCACTCCTCTGTTCTTTGAAAACTCTGTTAATCATCGCTTTCTCCTGTTTTATTAGAGATGCTTCAAGTTTCGTTTTTTCTTATTTCTCTAGGGACTTTAGATACGTGTCGTTTTGACTTTTAAGAAATGCTTCAAGATTCAATTCAGTTTGCTTCTCTTCAAACTTTCTAAAATAATCTTCTTCATCCTTTCTCCGAGATTCTTCGAGATTCGCATTATAAAAATGCTCTTCAAGTGACACCCTTTCATCATGATTTTTCACCTTACTTTAGCCTCCTTTTGTAAAATTCAAAAAAGTAATCTTTGCTGATAATTATAGCATATCTTCAGAAAATTTGCTACACATAAATTTTAAAAAAAGAGCATAGAAATGTAAACCTTAATTGAAAAAGGGAAGAAACCCATTGAGTATCGGAGCTTAGTCTTTACAAGCTCTGCATAGAATAGTATAATTAGCATACAATAAGACTACAATATTACTGTTTTTATGGGAGAGTGGACAATGATGAATATACGGCCTTCCGCAGCAATCCGCAAGAACTACAATGAAATCTCCGAACTCTGCAAACGCACAGGCGAACCGGTTTATCTGACTAAAAACGGTAGCGGCGACCTTGTGGTAATGGATATAGAGACGTTTGCCCGACGCGAAAGTATGTTGAAGCTCAAGGAAAAGCTGATGCAATCAGAAATCGACATCCAAAAAGGACGAACCTATTCCGTAGAAGAAACAGTCTCCGCCATGCGCAAGGCTGTCGCAGAGGTTTCCAATGCCGGAAAAGAATAAGCCTTATACGGTAAAAATCACGGGAACCGCTTGGGAAATGCTCATTTCTCATGCGCGTTTTCTTGCGAATGTCAGCGTACCAGCCGCAAACAGGCTGATAGATACCTTTGTTGAAATAACCGGCAATCTTGCTGCGATGCCGGAGCGCAACCCATGGCTGGAACATGATGCGATCCCTTTTCAAAAATACCGCAAGCTGCCGTTTGGCAAGCACTATATGACACTTTATCAGATATAGGAAAACACTGTCTATGTGACAGCCGTTATGGATTGCCGGCAGGATTACGTTTGGCTACTGTAATTTCCGGGATAAGCAGGCTGTTCATAACACAAAAAAAGCATGAATATAAGAAAGCCCGTTATCCTATAACATTTATTGAACTGAATGATCTGCTTTTTTATCGGGATTAAACCTCAACTTTGTATAAAAATCTATGATGTTATTTGTCCTCAAGAGTGCCGCCTGTCTTTTTAAAAGGTCAAAATATTCCTTTTTTATGATTTCATTAAACAACTCCTTTTTATTATTGTAATAGTAATAAATCATGGGCAGGGAGCAGTTCACGTCTCTTGCTATGTTGCGGATCGTTGTTCCATGGTAACCATTATTGTTGAAATGCTCTACTGCTACTTCTTTAATTCTTTCTCTCATGTCCTTTTCTGCCATACCAAACACCCCTATACCTAACGTTCGTTAGAATTATAACATTGATAATTTAGAAAATGCTTTATTCTTCAGTTCCGACACCTCTTATATAACATAATAACGGTTCGTGGTTATAATATTATGGCTTCATATTTTTTATAAGCCTAACTATATACTCATCAAAGTTATCAGCGATTATTTCAAAAACTAAATTCCGACTACCATGAGCCAAAGTAACAACCTTACCATTAAATAATGCTATTGGGTCACTATTCTTGGTAGCAAAAATAAAATACTCTTTTCCAAAGTTATATTCACTTTGCAATTGATGTAGATAGCTATATGGATACAGCACTACTGCCGATAAATCTTTCATAACTATTTCCACATCAATAGGATCATACTGACAAAAAAATCCTAATATTTGCTTTGGGATATCAGTAATTTGCCTTTGTACCTTGTTAATAACATTTCTATTGTCTTGGGCAATAATTGCATTAACAAACTTTAAATAATCCATTTTACACCCCCACCAGAACAGGTTCGCATTTTTGTATTATGTAATGGCGTATCAACTCACCTATTCGTTCGTTGTGCTGATTTCCAATAACCCTATATGTTAAAACAATAACCCCAATACTTATTGAAACAATTATACCAGCATAACCGCCCCATAACCATTGTGCTACAAGGGACATCAGGATTATAGTGGCTGAAAATGCCGCAGACTTACCTATTCTTAATAAACATTCTTTTGTGCCATATCCCAATAAATTCAGCTTAACAAATTGATAAACAGAGAAGATAACAATAGCCATCCCACCGAAGGCTGCCATATTACACATTTTTCTAATATTTTCGGTTATTACTAAACCTAAATTGCCGGCAACACCCTGTAGTGCATTAGTAGCCATCTCTCCGATACTTCTTACAAAAAGATGATTTATTACGCCAAGTGCAGCACCCGCCATACCGGTTTTAACTCCGATAACTGTTGCATTTTTAAGGCTCTCAGATGAAACCCCTGATTGAGCTAACGATACCACAAACCCCAACGTAAACCCGATACCTAGTCCAATGGCTACAGCAGTACCTATACCCTCCAGTTCATTTTTAAATACTCTGTTATCATTTGCCTTTTCCAAACGGTCATTTCTATTTATTAAATCTCCGTCAGTTTGATTCTGCCAGTTTCGCCCGTGTTTATCAAAATGCTCTCTTACCCCATCACCTTTTCTATGCTCTTCTAAAAATTCAACATTATCTGGGTTAGCTTGTAGTGCCGGATTATTACCAACACTATTTATGTGATGCCCTTCAAAGTATCTTGCTCTGCCCTTTTCTAATATTTCATGGCTTTGTTCGGGACCCCAATTCCTAGTGCCATCACCTCCCATTTGGAGTTCGACCCGTTCATACTTCCAAGCCAGTTCTACCCCCTTATCCCTCATACTATCAATAGGACTATTACCACTTACTAATAACTCATTAACTTTCTGCTGATAATCTTGTCTCATGCTATTTAAATTTGCATAAATGTCATTAAACTGATTGTTAAATGTATTAGTAATGTTTATGGTGCCAAAGGTATTAGCTGACTGAATCCCAAACGAAATATTACCTGGGTTCATATTACCCGTATCTAATGGTTTTGCTAAAGCCTGAGTTTTTTGAGCAAAAGATAGACTCATTCTTTGAAATAGCATAACAACACCTCCTTTATCGATTAACCTTTTCAGTATCTATGGCAATTTGAGTTAAGTTAAACTTCCCATCATCATCTAATTTGCTAAATATAAACGAATAAATATGATTGTAATATATTAGTGTTTCATTGAATAGCTTTGCCGCATCGTATGAAAACAGCCTTTTAGAAACAAGAGCAAAAAGTTGAGATTGGCTATTTTTATATTTTGCTTCATTCTTTTTGAATTCCTCAAAAACATATTTGAAATCTTTAACAGCTGTCTTATTATACTCTGCGCAATTCATTTGATTAAGGTCATACATTTTTTTACTTATTATATTAGAATATTCTTTGGTTAAAGAATCATAAAGGGCCTTTTGCTCTTCTGTTAAAAACTCTTTTCGTAGCGAATTTTCTATTGCATTGACTTCAAGTAACAGGTTATCAAATCGATTCTGTTGATTTACGGTGAACAACTTTCCTTTCAATTCAACTAATTGAGAAAGGCAAATATTATTCCCTGAAACTATCTTTTCATTTTTCTCTGAATAAATTTTAAATTCTAAGCACTTAATGTCGTTTGTAACTTGCATTAAATCTTCCCTACATTTTCTTATAAAATTCAATTGTTCTGTATCCATATGAGCATTTTCAGAGAAGAATATCAAAGCAGTTTCCGCTTCCGATACAAAATATTTTCTTGTCTCTATTTCGATTGGATAGCCCGCAACCAATATTAAAAAATTAAAATATTTTTCAAATATAGTTTGGTCTCCAAGATTTTTATTATAAAGATTTTTCCCAACTGTATGTGCATCCCATATACAATTTTGAGTTACAAGTTTATTAAATAAATTTAGTTGTTCCATGTTATCCTCCCTAATTATTCGGCATTCCGCCCCCTATTTCATTGAACCACTGTCTTATAGCGGAATGCCTAACAGAAAATTTTTAAATTCTTCAGCCATCCTAATTCTATTCTGTATTTCTTTAACATCATAAGTTGACACCATTTTCTTAAGATTATTTACATACTCTTTCCATTCATTTTCCAGAGAATCTGCAGCAGCATTAAACGCAACTTCAGTTTCTGCCCAAAACTGTTCTATACTACTTTTAAATTTCATCATGCAATTATTAGCATCATACTCTTTTATGATTTTCTTGGCTATGCTTTTTTCCCATCCTCCAGAAAGCAAAGTGAAAACTGAAATTGCCGCAATTAAGGATAAAGCTATCCCAAGCACAATAGGACCCCCAATTGCGGCTACTGTTGATGCTGCAGCTGCTGTACCTCCGACAGAAATGCCCAGTGCTGATAATAAGCTTACACCTTTAGCTACTAGTATATAAGCTCCAAGGTTTCCAAGGCTAGAAGCCCAAAGGGCAAGTCCACCAAAAGTAGCTAGTCCCGCTAATCCAGATGCAAACGCACGTTTTGCATTAAACGAGAAATTGAAGTCGGGAAATGCAGCTATAAATTTATCGGTTTTTATACTTACTTCAAAGTCTGAAACATATTGATCAATTTTCTCTTTCAGTTTTTCGGACTCTATTTTTAACAACTCTTGAATTTTACCTTGGAGTGTGGAGTTAATATAACTAACCAACAACTGTGCGTCTTCCTTTTTCTTTTTAAAACCTTTGTCCTTAATTATTTTAACGATCTCATCAACAGAAATTGTTTTTCCGTAGAAATCTGCGAATTGGGAAACAGAAGCTTTCTTCATCTTTTTAATTTCTGAAACTAAATCCATTCTCCGATTTTGATTATCATTTGCCCTTTGGGGTTCATTCCTTTCAATTTCTTTTATAAGAGTCTCGTATTCATCTTTCTTATTAATTATATTGGTGTATTCTTCTATCTCCTTATCCATATTTACACCAGTAGATTTAATAAAATCACCAATAAAAGCTTTCGCCTTATCACTTATAATTTTAGGCAAGATCTCCACTAAAGCTTTTAGTTCATTTTCAAATGGTTTTCTTATTTGTTCCATGTCTATTGTATATGTAAAAAACCTACTCCGAACCACGTCAAAGTCATATGTGTACCCTGATACACTAGATTTGTACATAAAATACCCTTCTGGTAATGTTTTAAAAAACCGAGTACATCCGCTGTCGAGAATGTTATTTAACGAATTTAAGTTTCCACTATCTACTGTATGCGCGTGTGAAGCAACAATAAATAGGTTTGACAAAGGCTTAAGAGAGTTTTCTTTTTTATTCTCAATTATATTTAACGAATTAATTGTTTCTTTTAAGTACTCTATTCCTTCACCTTGTAAGAACTGCCCTGCGTGTGACATATAGATCAAAATATCGGCATACTCTTTGACCTTTAATGTCATTATGTCATCTTCTACACGATCTCCTGTTCCAAATCCAGGCAGATCAATTACATCACAGTTTTTTAAAATATCACTTTCAACGAAAATTACAGCGGCACCAGCTTCATTTTTTCCATACATTTCACCTTGCCTTGTTCCATAATCTCTTAAAATATCAGCACTACCGCTTGAAAGCTTCCACTTTCTGCAATACTCTTCATCTTTCAGTTTTTCGTCATCCCAGCCAACAACATTATCAACAGAGGCTCTGAAAACCCATGCCTCTTCCTCAATATAGCTTGGTCTATCGTTAATGTGTTTGATATAAACTGTTATAGATGTTGTTGGTGACCAAGCTGTAGGCATTTTTTCAGAACCGATAATTGAGTTAATCAACCTACTTTTCCCAACATCAGAATGTCCGACAATGGCTATTTTGGGTTTTGATATTACTTTTGCTACGCTTTCTCTTAACTCAGAAATGTACTTATCATAATTATTGCCCCACTGTTCTCGGTATTTTTTTGACCTGTCATCAATATAATCCACAATTGAGCATTTTGTAAAATTTGCATTTCTCCAAGTATCATCAACCTCTAAAGGCTTGGGACTTGGACGTTTATAATTTACTAGCTCATCGAGGGTTGTCCCGGTAACATTAGCAATCTTAATAAGAATCTCTAAAGGAATTTGCTCGGTAGACTGTTCTAGTCTTGAAACATTATCTTGTCTTATCCCAATAAGAGCCGCAAACTCTGTTTGTGTCATCTTAAGTTTGTTTTCTCTAAAACTCCTTAAATCAAACATACTTTTCCTCCAATCCATGTAAAAACATCTTAATAATTAGAATATTATCACACCGGTTCTCAATTGCAAACTTCTTCTTATGCAAATTTGCATATTTTTATAAAATTTTATGTGATTCTTCAAGGTTTGAAACCGTAAATTTTTGTGCCATACCCCTCCGTCCTTGTTTGGATGGGGATTTTTTGTTATTTCTCTTGTATATAGTAATTTAAAATTAGGTCACTTCCAAATTTTGTTTTTAAATTATCCCAAATATACATTCTCGTTATGCCATTCTAAATAGTGTAGATCCGGCAGTTGTTGTAATGTCTTAAACCAGTCATAGTTGTTATACAGCACTTTCTTTTAACCCCAAGCTTACCTTAGGATTTTTATTATTTGGCAATAACTTTACTAGTAAATAAATTTAGGGGAAAAGCATTAATCTTATGATTTTAAAAAAGCGCAATAAAAATGATTATAGTAAATATAAAGAATCCTCCAAGCATTGTATATAAAAGCACTTGGCTCTTCTTATTTATTACCTCTATTATTTTGTCATTATTTTGCTCGATAGTTGTAACAATTTGGTTTGTATTATTTACATTTTCTGTTTTTACCTCTTCTAAAGTATCAATTACCTGCGGCATACCAATATGTACCATTATATCGATTATTTTATGTGAATTCGATACTAGTTCATCGGTCTTTTGCAAGAATTCACATAACTTTTCTCTAGTAATATTAAGCTCTTCCTTCGCATTTTTATAAGAGCCAACTTCACTATACAGATTTTTTATGGCATCAGACAGTTTCTTCGATTCTTCTTCAATTCTCAAAAAATCCGCAATATTATCCATTTTTTAATATCCCCCTTCAAATGTAGATATTAGAGACTGAGACAAACGTGTGAGCATTCTTAATGCAATATAATCATTCATTTTTCTGTCTAAGCTTAACATTAATATTTTAAGGAAGTCATCGTCATCTATTTTATTAATGAGTTCTTGGAGTATTTTAAATGACAAAAAATTATTATGTTTTGCGATCATTGATAACCCCCACCCAATTGTATTATAGACTACTTCCTTCCCTAAGTTATATTTCTTCAAGGCATTCGCGATGGCGGCATTAAAGTTTTGTTCGATAATGGTCGAATCCTTTTCACCGGTATAAGCCTCAACAATACTTCTTAAGAATAAAAGACCGGGATGGTCAGGAATGGACTCTAAATATCTTACGGTCACACCTCGAATGCTATTGGCATCTTTAGTTGACCTAATATTTTCAACAATATTTTTCATTTCATTAACGCCGCAATTATCATTCCCTAATAATTTTTCCAGGCATTCGGAATACTCCGTCTGTAGATAGGCCAGTATCCGCTTTCTTATTTCCTCATCTAACTGATTATCTCTGCATAATGCGACCATTTCATTAAGGGCTCTTCTTCTGCTTTTTTCAATAGTTTCATATATAAACGTAATTAAAAGCCTACACATTTCAATGACAAAATCTTCATATTCCTGATCCATTAATAATTGAGCCTTGTTTAATTCCTCAACCATCCTTCCCCGGTGATATTCAGAAATATAATCACCATATGCCTCATAAATTGTCTCTTTCGATGGATTGGCAATATATACAGTGAATTCATCCGCTGAATAATCAATCGTATAATCTTCCACAACCCCTAAGATCAAAAGACGATGCAGAGCCTTCTCAAAATCATTTCTCTCCCCAACATTAACAACAAATGTTGCTTTTTTTCTTTGTCCGATGCCCTGAAGTCTTTTTAATACTTCTTTTATTTTTTCAATTTCTTTATCCATCCCCTTGAATGCCTGAAAATGAAAATATAATGCCCGCGTAATATCGTCTTTCTCTTCATTTGTAGTGATCTTTTCATATCGCTCTCTAACTGTTTCAATATCATTGCTAGGGTCTAATAAAAATTTATTTCTTTCGGGGTCTGCCTCTGAAAAAATAATAATACAGTAGGATTTTTCCCGGTCTCTTCCCGCCCTGCCCGCCTCCTGATAAAATGCCTCAATTGAACCTGGAATTCCGTAATGGATTATAAACCGAATGTTGGGTTTGTCTATCCCCATGCCAAAAGCCTTTGTAGCCACAAGAAGCTGTAACTTATTAGTTTTAAACCTATAAGCAGTTAATCTTTTTTTTGAATTATAATCCACGTTTCTTACATTCTTTGGTACCGTCCCGCTATAGTAATCGACCGTTACATTGATATGTTTTTTAATTTCAGAGGAAATATGAACAACCCCATGTTCACCATTGACATGGGGACAAAAAACAAGCCCACATGGAGTGCTGTCCCCCCTGTTTTGATAAAATGTTTGATTTGATTGACCAAACTTCCCCGGAATTAAATTGGTTAAAATCCCTTTTAACACATCAAATTTTTCATGCGGTGAAATTTTACGAATACTAAAATTTAGTTCTTTTCGATCAAAGTTTTTCGGTGTAATGACCGATTCAAATTCCCCAATTTGCAACTCCGTCATTACATCCCGTAATACAATTCGCGAAGCTGTACCGGTGAGAGTTAATAAAGGTGGTACTGAGGAGTCCACGGTGGAATAGACCCTACTTGTCCTACCAATATTTAAATAGGAAGTCCTAAAATCATGCCCCCATTCTGAAACACAATGAGCTTCATCTATAGCAATTAAAGAAACAGGTATTGCTACAGTTAATGCCCTCATTGCTTCCCTAAATTGTTTGGTTTGGAATCTTTCCGGTGCTATATAACAAAAGAGGTATTCGCCCCGGGTTAATAATTCTATCGCTTTCCTTTTTTCATCCGTTTGCCCTGTAATCCCAATATTTCGCCCAATTCCGACCATTTCTAAATTTTCGATTTGGTCATCAATCAGCGATACGATTGGATCAATTATTATTGATACACCGGGT
>JAQVZQ010000128.1 GCA_028708095.1 Dysgonamonadaceae bacterium | reverse complement strand
CAGAGGAGCAGGAAAAAGTCAATAAAGTGTATGAGGAAAGCGAAAGTATTTCTATTGATTATGGAATTATGGAAAAGGCTGACAATGTATACGTGACCAGTGCCGATTTTGGTTGGAGTGACTTGGGAACTTGGACTTCACTATATGAACAAAGCACTAAAGATAATGATGACAATGTGTTATCGGGCAATGAAGTAATGGCTACTAATACTGATAATTGTTTTGTGAAACAATTGAACCAAAATAAATTAGTGGTTGTTGATGGAATAAAGGATCTGTTGGTTGTTGACACACCGGATGTGTTACTGATTTGTGACCGCACGGACGAAAATTATGTAAAAAAGATCATTGATAAAGCGTGTGAGAAGAATCCGGGATTTAAATAGGTGTAAGTTTTTATCTTTTAGCTAGATTAAGAGCTAAACAATTAAATACAAAATAACAATATAAAATAAGACATTAATTTATGAAGAAGAAAATAGCATTAATAACTGGTATAACTGGACAGGATGGTTCTTTTTTAGCTGAACTTTTGATAGAAAAAAATTATGAAGTGCATGGATTGTTGCGTCGTTCGTCATCGTTTAACACGGGGCGTATTGAACATTTGTATTTTGAGGAATGGGTACGTGATATGAAAAACGATCGTGCTATTAATTTGCATTACGCTGATATGACGGACTCAAGTTCGTTGATTCGTGTAATTCAGAGTATTAAACCTGATGAAATATATAATTTAGCAGCACAAAGTCATGTGAAGGTGAGTTTTGATGTTCCAGAATATACGGCAGAGACTGATGCTGTTGGTACATTGCGATTGTTAGAGGCAGTGAGGATATTGGAAATGGAAAAAACAACACGTATCTATCAAGCTTCAACATCCGAGCTGTTTGGATTGGTGCAGGAAGTACCTCAAAAGGAGACAACACCTTTTTATCCACGGAGCCCTTATGGTGTTGCTAAATTGTATGGATTTTGGATTACTAAGAACTATCGTGAGTCTTATGGTATGTTCGCAGTGAATGGAATATTGTTTAACCACGAAAGTGAACGCCGAGGCGAAACTTTTGTGACACGCAAAATCACTTTGGCTGCTGCACGTATTGCTCAGGGATTGCAAGATAAATTGTATATGGGGAACTTGGACTCGATGCGTGATTGGGGCTACGCCAAGGATTATGTAGAATGTATGTGGTTGATGTTGCAACATGACACTCCTGAAGATTTTGTGATTGCTACTGGTGAAATGCACAGTGTGCGCGAATTTTGCACGTTAGCTTTTGCTGAAGTGGGTATTACATTGAGATGGGAAGGCAAAGGTGTTGATGAAAAAGGCATTTGCAATAAAACCAATAATGTATTGGTGGAAGTGAATCCTAAATATTTCAGACCAGCTGAGGTGGAACAATTATTGGGTGACCCAACAAAAGCTAAAGAACTTTTGGGATGGAATCCAACAAGTACATCATTTCGCGAATTGGTAAAGATTATGGTGGAATATGATATGAAATATGTGAAGAAGATGCATTTGATCCAAGAAATGAAAGAATAAAGGAATTTATTACGGATTCCACTCATAATTTCTTTTGTTCATAAATTCATTCTTTTTTACTGAATGAAAAAAGAACTGTTATAATTTGCGCAATAAACTTTTAAGTAATTCAGCGTGAAACAAACAAAAAATTCAATGAAAAAAGATTCGAAAATATACGTAGCAGGTCACCGTGGATTAGTGGGATCTGCTATTTGGAATAATCTTAAACAAAAAGGGTACACAAATTTAATTGGTCGAACCTCAAAAGAATTAGATTTGATGGACTCGGTATCAGTTACAAAGTTTTTTTATGTAGAGAAACCCGAATATGTATTTTTGGCTGCAGCTCATGTTGGAGGAATTATTGCCAATAATGTTTATAGGGCTGACTTTATATATCGCAATCTGCAAATACAAAACAATGTAATTGGTCAAAGCTATGAACACAATGTAAGAAAACTGTTGTTCCTTGGTAGCACTTGTGTTTATCCGAAAGAAGCTCCACAACCCATGAGCGAAGATACATTATTGACATCACCATTGGAGTATACCAATGAACCATATGCGATTGCGAAAATTGCAGGTTTAAAAATGTGCGAGAGTTTCAATATACAATACGGCACCAATTATATTGCGGTGATGCCAACTAACTTGTATGGGCCAAATGACAACTTTCACCTTGAGCGTAGTCATGTGCTACCTGCCATGATTCGCAAAATACATTTGGCAAAGTGTTTGAGAGAGAATAATTGGGATGCTATTGAAAAAGATTTAAGTGAAAGACCTGTTGAAGAGGTAACAGGTAGTAATTCTCATGAGGATATTGAGGAAATATTAAAAAAGTATGGTGTAACTGCTAATAATGTACAGCTTTGGGGAACTGGAATGCCAATGCGTGAGTTTCTATGGAGTGAAGAGATGGCTGATGCTTGTGTTTATGTGATGGAGAAGGTGGACTTTGTTGATTTGAAAGGTGATAAAAAAGAAGTACGCAATTGTCATATAAATATAGGGACAGGTCAGGAGATAAGTATAGCCGATTTGGCTGCACTGATTAAGAATGTTGTGTGCTATAAAGGCTCAATTACTTTTGATAAATCTAAACCTGATGGCACTATGCGGAAACTAACTGATGTTTCAAAATTGAATGCGTTGGGATGGAAACATAGAATAGAAATTGAAGAAGGTGTAAAAAGAATGTATGCGTGGTATAGTGGGAAAGAAGGGAAGTGAGACAAAACTATGTTTATTCTAAAACAGTTACATGAAAAGTGAAAATACAAATAAGATGAAGATAACAAACATTTGTTGCATAGGTGCTGGTTATGTCGGAGGGCCCACAATGTCTGTCATTGCGCAAAAATGTCCAGATATAAAAGTGACAGTAGTTGATATTAATGAAAATAGAATTAAAGCATGGAATGATCCGAATGTGGAAAACATTCCTATATATGAGCCAGGATTAACAGAGGTGGTTAAAGAAGCGCGAGGTCGGAATTTGTTTTTCTCAACTGATGTTGACAAAGCTATTGATGAGGCCGAAATGATTTTTATCTCCGTAAATACTCCCACAAAAACTTATGGAATTGGTAAAGGCATGGCTGCCGATTTGAAATACATTGAACTATCAGCAAGGCAAATAGCAAGAGTTGCGACTTCGGATAAAATAATTGTTGAAAAATCTACATTGCCTGTACGCACAGCTGAAGCTATTAAGAACATATTAGATAATTCAGGGAAAGGAGTTAAATTTCAAATTCTTTCAAATCCAGAGTTTCTGGCAGAAGGCACTGCAGTTGAAAATTTACTTAATCCCGATCGTGTATTAATTGGTGGAGAACAGACGAAAGACGGGAGAGCAGCAATAGAGGCGTTGGTGGGTATTTATCAAAGATGGATTCCAAAGGAACGACTATTGACTACTAATGTGTGGTCGTCTGAATTGTCAAAGTTGACAGCTAATGCTTTTTTGGCACAGCGAATATCATCAATTAATGCGATGTCAGAGTTGTGTGAAATGACTGAAGCTGACGTGGAGGAAGTGGCAAGAGCAATTGGTGCGGACAGTAGAATTGGATCTCGATTTCTAAAGGCTTCGGTTGGATTTGGTGGGTCGTGTTTCCAGAAAGATATTCTTAACCTTGTTTATATTGCGCGTTCATATAATTTACATGAGGTGGCTGACTATTGGGAGCAAGTTATAATCATTAATAATCATCAAAGGAGCCGTTTTTCAAAAAAAATTGTTCAGTCTTTATTCAACACTGTATCGGGAAAAAAGATTGCTTTTTTGGGTTGGGCATTTAAAAAAGAGACCAATGATACACGTGAATCTGCAGCTATTTATGTAGCCGATGCACTAATTGAAGAACAGGCAAACGTTGTGGTCTATGATCCTAAAGTAAAGGGTGAGCAGATGTATGCTGATTTGGACTACTTAGCTTCTCGAGATATTGATGAGAACCGAAATAAGTTAATAGTTGCAGATGATCCATATGCTGCTTGTAAAGATGCACATGCAATTGCTATTTTGACAGAGTGGGACGAGTTCAAAACTTATGATTGGAAAAGAATTTATAAAGAGATGCAGAAACCCGCTTTCGTTTTTGATGGGCGTAATCTACTAGACAAGGAAATGCTTACAGAGATTGGATTTGTCCATTATGCTATTGGGAAAAGTTGAATTGTAATGTTAAGTTCATCTAATGTTTTGGATAAGAATATGGAACAGTAATATTGACGCATTGTTTCGTATTTTCATCTATATTGCAAAAAGGAATAATTATACCCCATTTAACCTCAGTCTAAAATTTCATCAATGGTGACAATTTATTTCTTTCTAATACATGCAATTGCAATTTTTCATCTATCACCATACCTTTATCAATAAGGTGTTTTTTTACTGTTTCATAAGCAACTTCAGGAGAGTTATTATCGCTACTTAGATGGCATAACCAAATGTTGCGTACGTGATTTTTGCAATTCTCTGCAAGAAACTCACCAGTCTGTCTGTTGCTTATATGACCAAGTCCAGATGTGATACGTTGTTTTAAATGATAGGGATATCTACCATTGCGTAGCATTTCTTCATCGTAATTGCTTTCGATGATAAGGTGATGCGCTTTAGTCAAATAAGGAGTCATCTCATCGGTTAGCTTACCAATATCGGTGGCCAATGTCATTTTATGTGTGCCAAACTCAATAAAATAGCCCGAGTTGTCATGACTGTCATGAGGAACATCAAATGCAGTGAAGCGAAAATCTTCTATTTGAAATGGCTGACCTTTTTCTATGATTCGTCGCGATGCTCCGATATCTTCTTTTACGAATCGATTGACACTAATTGCGTGGTGCACTTTTTTTGTAGCATAAACAGGTATGCTGTAACGACGTGCAAAGGTGCCTACCGATTTAATGTGATCGAGATGATCGTGTGTAATAAGAATGGAGCGTATATTGGGTAGGTCATAGCCATGTTCTTTTAAGCGTTTGCGAATGGTTCGTACGCCAATGCCCACGTCTATGAGGATGCCATAATCACCATTGCCTATAAAATAACAATTACCACAGCTTCCGCTACTAAGGCAAAAAAATGTATATTGATTTGATGAAAATAAGTTGTATTGCATAAGGGTGACAAAGGTAGAAATTTATTTCAAAATGAGAAAGATTTAATGAGAAGTACACGACGTGGTTATCCAAAGATAGAATAGTATTCAACCCAATTAGACATCTTTGTAATTACGCTTTTTTTATAAACTCAATGCAAGATGTTTTCTGGCAGACACTATTTAGCACATTTTCTTTGGTTATATATAATTTTCAATATCCATAAATCTATTTTATTGCTCAATTAATTGTACTATAAGCCACAAAATCATTACATTTGCATTTTAAAAATAATATTCGTATATTAGTTGTAAGCTTTATGATAAAAATAAAATTCCCCGATGGCTCAGTAAGAGAATTTGAAAAAGGGATTTCCGCTTTACAAATAGCGGAAAGTATTAGCAGCAGATTAGCAAAAGAAGTTCTGGCTGCCTCAGTTAACGGCGAAACATGGGATTTGATGCGTCCGATTAACGAAGATTCATCAATAAATTTATTGAAATGGGAAGATGAGGAAGGAAAACATGCATATTGGCACTCATCTGCTCACTTGATGGCCGAAGCTTTGCAAGAGCTTTATCCTGGCATTCAATTTGGTATAGGCCCTGCAATTGAAAATGGTTTTTATTACGATGTTGATCCTGGAGAAGGAGTGAGTATTAGAGAGGCAGATTTTCCAGCTATCGAGAAAAAGATGATGGAGATAATTGCCCGCAAAGAAGAAATCAAACGGGAAGATATTTCTAAAAAGGATGCACTAAAGTTTTTTGATGACAAAAACGAACACTATAAAATAGAACTAATAAACGAACTAGAAGACGGAACAATTACTACATATACTCAAGGAGAGTTTACTGACTTGTGTCGTGGTCCTCATCTACCCAATACTTCATATATAAAAGCAGTAAAGGTGTTAACTGCAGCGGGTGCATATTGGAGAGGCGATGAAAAGCGCAAGCAGTTGACTCGTTTGTATGGCATTACATTTCCTAAAAAGAAAATGTTGGATGAGTATCTAGTAATGTTGGAGGAAGCAAAGAAGCGTGACCACAGGAAAATAGGGAAAGAGTTACAACTGTTTGCATTTTCCCAAAAAGTTGGTGCTGGTTTACCTTTATGGTTACCTAAAGGAACCCAATTACGCCTGCGTTTGGAAGATTTTCTGAAAAAGATTCAACATCAGTTCGATTATGAACAGGTGATGACGCCTCATATTGGTAGCAAAGAGTTATATGTTACATCGGGTCATTACGCTAAATATGGAGAAGATTCGTTTCAGCCTATTCATACTCCTGAAGAAGATGAAGAGTTTTTGTTGAGACCTATGAACTGTCCTCATCATTGCGAAATATATAAGGTAATTCCTCGTTCGTATAAAGATTTACCATTGCGTTTAGCTGAATTTGGCACAGTATATAGATATGAACAAAGTGGTGAATGGCATGGTTTAACACGTGTGCGTGGATTTACGCAAGATGATGCTCACATATTTTGTACACCTGATCAAGTGAAAAGTGAGTTTTTAAAAGTGGTGGATATTATATTCATTATTTTTAAGGCGTTGGACTTTGAGAATTTTGAAGCTCAAATATCGTTGCGTGATCCAGCCGATAAGACCAAGTATATTGGTACTGATGAAAATTGGGATAAAGCTGAACGTGCTATAGTTGAGGCTTGCGAAGAGAAAGGTTTGAAAACGCATATTGAATTAGGAGAAGCTGCCTTTTATGGGCCTAAACTTGACTTTATGGTTAGAGATGCATTAGGTCGTCGCTGGCAGTTGGGTACTATTCAGGTAGATTATAATTTGCCTGATCGTTTTGAGCTAGAATATACAGGAGCTGACAATCAAAAGCACCGACCTGTAATGATTCACCGTGCACCATTTGGATCAATGGAACGATTTATTGCAGTGTTGATAGAGCACACTGCTGGCAAATTTCCATTGTGGCTTGCTCCAGAACAAATAGCAATTTTGCCTGTGAGTGAAAAATATAATGATTATGCATATTCAGTAATGAAAACACTGAAGCTAATGGATATTCGGGGAGAAGTTGATGACAGGAATGAGAAAATGGGTCGTAAAATACGTGATAATGAAATGAAACGTATTCCTTATCTGTTGATTGTTGGTGAAAGAGAAGAACAAAACGATGAAATATCTGTTAGAAAACGTGGAGAGGGAGATAAAGGGAGCATGAAAGTGCAAACTTTTGCCGATGATTTAAAAAAAGAGATAGAACAGATGCTCAATAATTAAAAAAATCTGTTATTTTTGTACCTTTAAACGTTCAAAGAGAAATTTATTGGGAAATACTCGATAAATCAATTACTTAACATACTAAAAATAAATTTTACCAATCTCGAAGAAGTATTACGTAATAACTTTTATTCCTCGTAATAGTTTGAAAGAGATAATTTTCAATTAATGAGATACAACAACCGAAGAGATACAAGAGATTTACATCGGATCAATGATCGCATCCGAGTTCCTGAAGTAAGAGTCGTAGGCGATGATGTGGAACAGGGCGTATATCCCACACGAGAAGCATTGCAGATGGCAAGAGACTTAGGTTTGGATTTGGTGGAGATTTCTCCAACCGCAAAACCTCCTGTTTGCCGCATTACTGATTATCAAAAGTTTCTTTATCAACAAAAGAAAAAACTGAAAGAGCAAAAAGCTAGAACTGTGAAAGTTGTAGTTAAGGAAATTAGATTTGGACCACAAACTGATGATCATGATTATAACTTTAAGCTGAAACATGCCAAAGGTTTTTTGGAGGACGGTTCAAAGGTAAAAGCTTATGTGTTTTTTAGGGGTCGCTCAATTATCTTTAAAGATCAGGGAGAAGTATTACTTTTGCGTTTTGCAAGAGATTTGGCTGACTATGCTAAAGTGGAACAACTACCACAACTGGAAGGTAAACGTATGATTATAATGCTCTCGCCAAAGAAAAATCCTACAGCAGCCAAAAAGAATACTCAGAAAAAACCATCGAATGAGCCTTCAAGCCAGCCAACTAAAGCTCCATCCGAGACAGCTCCGACAGCACCAGAAGAGTAAGCCTTTAATTCTATTAGGAACATTTTTACCGAAAAATAGAAGAGTATAATTAATTATTGATTATTAATTGTTATCTTTGCACACTTTTTCTATTGAAGTGGTAACTGTATCATGTCTAGAAATATATTTCGTTGAAACACGATTTATTAAGATGTTGAGCAAAAAATAACTGAAGAGAGAAAAGATATAAATTTTTTTAATAAAAGAAAGTAAAGACAATGCCAAAAATTAAGACTAATTCCGGTGCTAAAAAGAGGTTCAAACTTACCGGAACAGGAAAAATCAAAAGAAAGCACGCTTTTAAAAGTCACATTCTGACGAAAAAGTCCAAGAAACGTAAAAGGAATTTAACGAAGTCAGGTCTTATTCATAAAGCAGATACAAACAATGTGAAGCACATGTTGGGTTTGAAATAACCTAACTAGCGAGTTTTTTAGTTTGATTTAATAACCGGATGTATGCACAAAAGAGTCTTGCTAGACAAGAACGCTAACATCTAAAATAACAAAAACATTATGCCTAGATCAGTCAATCATGTTGCTTCGCGCAACCGCAGAAAAAAAGTTCTGAAATTAACAAGGGGTTACTTTGGTGCACGTAAAAATGTGTGGACAGTAGCCAAGAATGCGTGGGAAAAAGGTTTAACCTATGCGTATCGTGACCGTAAGAATAAAAAGCGTACATTCCGTGCTCTTTGGATTCAACGTATTAATGCTGCTGCCAGAATAAATGGTACTACCTATTCTCGTTTGATGGGAGCATTACACAAAAATGAAATCGATATTAACCGTAAAGTTCTTGCTGATTTAGCTATGAACCATCCGGAAGCTTTTAAAGCTATTGTAGATAAAGTAAAATAAAAATTGATTTAACTACTACCAATAAAAAATCGGAAATTTCCATAATGGGAGTTTCCTTTTTTTATGTCAAGTTGTAAGTCTTAGATATAGATAGAAAACAAAGTGAGATGAAAACATATCCAATACAAGAAAAAGAGAAGATTGAACAAATCTTGAAATCAGAACAGATTTGCTATGTAGGTTTTGCTGATGAAGAAGGTATACCTTATGTATTACCAATGAACTATGGATATGAAAATGGATTTATTTATTTGCACTCGGGACCAGAAGGTAAAGCCATTCAGATTTTAGATATAAACCCTAATGTATGCATAACGTTTTGTACTCAGCCAAAACTTATTTGGCAACATCCAGATGTGGCATGTAGCTATAGAATGCAATCCGAGAGTGTTGTTTGCAATGGAAAAGTGATCTTCGAAGAGAATTTTGAGGAAAAAGTGAAGATCCTAAATATTATTATGCGTCAATACAGTGATAAAGACTTTAAGTATTCTGTGCCTGCAATAAATAACGTGAAAATATGGAAGGTTGATATTGATACTATTTCCGCTAAGGAATATGGTGTGAGACATCCTAACTCAGCAATGTATAAAGACAGAGAGTCTTTTTGATTTTTAAGATAACCGTATTAAACGTTGGGGTTAAACTTTTATCAAAGGTTTGTTGTTCACTTTATATGCACGAAGTGTAAAAGTGAATTTAATTCAAACATTTAATAACTAGAATAATGAATATAATGAAAATGAATAGTATAGTATTGACCTTGTTTATGTTTTCTTTGATGGCTACATATGCTAAAGGACCAGATACAAAAGATAAAAAAACAGCAACTCCGATAGAATTATCTACCTCAGAGTTTTTGAAAAAAGTACATAACTTTGTGAAAAGTCCGAACGAATGGAAATATATGGGAGACAAACCTGCCATTATTGATTTTCATGCAACATGGTGCGGTCCTTGTAAACAATTGGCTCCAACTTTAAAGGACTTAGCTGCAGAATATGGAGATGAGATATATATCTACAAAGTGGATGTAGACAGAGAACCGGATGTTGCTCGTGCTTTTGGTATTCAGAGCGTCCCATCATTACTTTTTATACCTCAGGGTGATGCCGCACCACAAATGGGGCAAGGTAATATACCAAAGGCGAATTTAAAAAAGGTGATTGATGAGTTTATGCTTAAAAAATAACCTAGTGTGTAAACTCATTAAATAGTAAAATAAGTTCAGACAAGATGCTTATATCAAGTTTACAGAATC
>JAQVZQ010000127.1 GCA_028708095.1 Dysgonamonadaceae bacterium | reverse complement strand
GAGATATTCTAACAGATGAAGCTTCAGTTATAACGGGTTCAATGGGAATGCTCCCTTCTGCATCCATTGGATTACATACATCGGTGTTTGAACCAATTCATGGTTCGTACCCAGAAGCAGCTGGAAAAAACATTGCTAATCCTTTGGCAGCAATACTATCGGCAGCTCTTATGTTTGAGTATGCATTTGAGTTACATGAGGAAGGAGCATTTATACGCAAAGCGGTAGCAGCAAGCATGGATGAAGGGGTAGTTACCAGCGATATTGCAAATGATGATAACTCAAGCACCACAAAAGAAGTTGGAGAGTGGATTGTGAATTATATTCTTAAATAGAATTGGACTTGGGGCGAGGAGCTCCCTCAATGTCATTAAGTTAAGGGATTATGGGGTTAAGGGCTGAAGGCCCGATACAATTCAGCCCAACCAGTAAGGGTTGGGTAATAAATTCAAGAAGCAATCTGAGGGCTCGTAAGCCTGACATAGAATAAGTGTGGAGTCTAATATCAGGCTTCCAGCCCTCGAATTATTGATTTGCACATATACCCAAGGCTTCACCTTGGGCTGAATTATGCCAGCCCTTCAGGCTTAGAATGCAAATTGAAAAAGTGTTTTCGACGGAAAACAGGAAGCATGTATAATTGGATAGCTTAACTTAATGACATTGGGAGCTCCCCACTCCCAGCAAGTAATAAAATTAACTGATATGAATATTAAACAAAACTCTGAAATGCAACAAGCAAAAAGAGAAGAGAATAATAAAAAGAAAAGATTAAACAGCTATACAAGCACTTCTGGAAGAAGAATGGCGGGTGCAAGGGCATTGTGGCGTGCAAACGGAATGAAGGATGAGCAAATGGGCAAACCAATTATTGCGGTGGTCAATTCATTTACGCAATTTGTACCTGGTCATACTCACTTGCATGACGTTGGTCAGATGGTGAAGAAGGAGATTGAAAAATTGGGTTGTTTTGCTGCAGAGTTCAATACAATTGCTATTGATGATGGTATTGCAATGGGGCATGATGGCATGCTATATTCTTTGCCTTCGCGAGATTTAATTGCAGACTCAATTGAATATATGATTAATGGTCACAAAGTGGATGCAATGATATGTATCAGCAATTGTGATAAAATTACTCCAGGTATGCTTTTAGCATCCATGAGGCTCAATATTCCCACAGTTTTTGTGTCGGGTGGTCCTATGGAAGCAGGCGAAATGGACGGAAAGCAAATTGACTTGGTGGATGCAATGGTGAGTGGAGTTGATGATTCTGTTTCTGATGAACGACTTTCTCAAATTGAGAAATTGGCTTGTCCAACTTGTGGATCATGTTCAGGAATGTTTACTGCCAACTCAATGAATTGTTTGAACGAAGCAATTGGTATGGCACTACCTGGAAATGGAACTATTCTTGCTACTCACGTAAATCGTAAGAAGCTGTTTGAGAGTGCAGCAAAACAAATTGTGGAAAATGCAAACGCCTATTATTTTGATGAAGATGATACAGTGCTTCCACGAAGTATCGCCACAAAGGCGGCTTTTCTGAATGCAATGACGGTTGATATTGCTATGGGGGGGTCTACGAATACCATTTTGCACCTTTTGGCAATAGCTCACGAAGCCAAAGTTGACTTTACATTGGATGATATAAATGATTTGTCCACCAAAGTGCCATGTATATGTAAAGTAGCACCAAATAGCAATAAGTTTCATATTCAGGATGTGAATCGTGCTGGTGGCATATTGTCAATAATGAAGCAGTTAGCTGATGGAGGATTAATAGATACTTCTGTACATCGAAGCGATCGCATGACACTGAGTGAAGCATTAGAAAAATATAATTTAGATAGCGAAAAGATTGATTCAGAAGCAGAAAGAATATATAAAACTGCACCGGGCAGAGAATTCAATTTAGTAATGGGTTCACAGAATAAAGTATTCGATACATTAGATGTAGACCGAGAAAATGGTTGCATCCGTTCTGTCGAACATGCCTACACCAAAGATGGTGGTTTGGCAATACTTAAAGGAAACATCGCTGTAGATGGTTGTGTAGTGAAAACTGCAGGAGTCGATGAAAGTGTATGGAAATTTAGTGGAAAAGCTCGTGTGTATCACTCACAAGATGATGCTTGTGATGCAATTTTACGTGATAAGGTGAGTGCTGGCGATGTTGTTGTAATTGTTTATGAAGGTCCAAAAGGTGGCCCAGGAATGCAGGAGATGCTTTACCCAACTTCATACATTAAAGCAAAAAACTTGGGAGAAAGGTGTGCACTTATTACTGATGGCCGTTTCTCTGGAGGTACTTCTGGTCTCTCCATTGGACATATATCTCCTGAAGCTGCTGCTGGCGGAGCTATTGGTCTTGTAAGAGAGAATGACATTATTGATATAGATATTCCTAATAGATCTATTCATCTACGCATTTCCGATAAAGAACTGGAAGAGCGTAAAAAAGAAGAGTTGAAAAAAGGAAAAGAAGCATTTAAGCCTGTACGTGATAGAGAAGTATCTTTAGCACTTCGTGCTTATGCGAAATTTGTAAGTTCATCCGATTTAGGAGCAATAAGAATTATTGAAGATTAAGAAAATAAAGCCAATTCAAAATAGTTAATTGACATGAAAGAAGAAAAAACGAAAACAGCTGTAATTACTGGTAGCGAAGCAATGATACAATCTTTAATCAATGAAGGTGTGGATACTATTTTTGGTTATCCAGGTGGAGCTATAATGCCAGTTTTTGATTCATTGTATGATCAGAAAGAGAAAATTGACCATGTACTTGTTCGTCACGAACAAGGAGCTGTGCATGCAGCACAAGGCTATGCACGTGTTTCTAAAAAGGTGGGTGTTGCACTCGTAACTTCAGGGCCTGGAGCAACAAATGCAATAACAGGTATCACAGATGCCATGATGGATAGCACCCCGATGGTTGTTATTTCTGGACAAGTAATCTCATCACTTCTGGGTACTGATGCTTTTCAGGAAGCAGATGTGATTGGTGTATCGCAACCTGTCACAAAATGGGCATATCAGATTAGACGACCCGAAGATGTTGCTTGGGCAATATCCAGGGCTTTCTATATAGCTTCAAGTGGACGACCAGGTCCTGTGATATTAGATTTTGCAAAAGATGCACAAATAAAAACTTGTGAGTATCATTACGAAAAGACAACCTCACTTCGTAGTTATCGACCTAATCCAACTATTAACAATGAAAAAATTGAGGAAGCTGCTCAACTAATTAATCAGGCAAAAAAACCTTTTGCATTGGTAGGACAGGGCGTAATATTGGGTAATGCGGAGAAAGAACTGATAGCGTTTTTAGAAAAAGCCCAAATTCCTTTTGGATGGACCATATTAGGATTGTCTGCTGTTCCTACTGATCATCCACTTAATTGTGGTATGTTGGGTATGCATGGTAATATTGGTCCTAACATAAAAACAAATGAGTGTGATGTTCTCATCGCAATTGGTATGCGTTTTGACGATAGAGTAACTGGTGATTTAAATACGTATGCAAAACAGGCAAAAGTGATTCATTTTGATATCGATAGGGCCGAGATGGATAAAAATGTAAAGGCTACCGTTAAGGTGTTGGGCGATGCCAAACGCACTTTACCATTAGTAACTAATTTACTTAACGAGAATTCGCATCCAGCATGGATGGATGAATTCAAAGCTTGTGAGAAAAAAGAATATGATTGTATTATAAACAATGAGCTTTATTCTGAAACAGGTCCCATTAAGATGGGTGAAGTGGTAAATAAAGTGAGTGAGGCAACTAATAATAAAGCTATTTGTGTAACAGATGTTGGACAAAATCAAATGATAAGTACCCGTTATTTTAAATTCACAGAAACGAGAAGCATCGTTACTTCAGGTGGATTGGGCACAATGGGTTTTGGTCTTCCTGCAGGTATTGGTGCAAAATATGGTGCTCCTGATAGAACAGTGTGTGTGTTTGTTGGAGACGGTGGTTTGCAAATGACAATGCACGAGTTTGGCACGATAATGCAATATGACGTTAACGTGAAAATAATTTTATTGAATAATAACTTCTTAGGCATGGTCCGTCAATGGCAGGAGCTGTTTTTTGACGAGAGATATTCCGAAACACAAATGATCAATCCTGATTTTGTAAAAGTAGCTGATGCTTATGGAATTAAAGGTAGAAAGGTAGTGAAGAGGGAGGACTTAGATGATGCAATAGCAGAAATGATTGCACATGATGGAGCCTATTTGCTTGAAGTGGAGGTTGAAACAAAGGGTATGGTTTACCCAATGGTTCCTGCTGGTGGAAGTGTTAGCAACATTATACTAGGAAATGGCCACAGTTTATAAAATAAGTCTCTAACGAATACAAAATATAAAAAAGCATTATTATGCAAGAAAAAACATTTTATACCATTACAGTATTTTCAGAAAATACAGTGGGCGTACTCAATCAGATTACTACAATTTTTACACGTCGACAATTAAATATTGAGAGTTTATCAGTTTCTCCTTCAGCAATAGACGGTATTCATAAATTTACGATAACTACTTTTTTAGATAGTGAAGAGGCTGCTATAAAATTGGTTAAGCAAATTGATAAACGTGTTGATGTGTTGAAAGCATATTTTAATACTGATGAAGAACTTGTTTATCAAGAAATCGCTTTATACAAAATTGAAACAGCTAAGTTGGTAGCTACAAGCAATATTGAAAAACTTGTTCGTAAATACAATGCGCGTATATTGGATGTAAGCGACCACTCAACAATTATTCAGAAAACAGGGCATTATGAAGAAACTCAAGCTCTTTTCGAAGAATTGAGCGAAAGTATTGGTGTACTGCAATTTATTCGTTCTGGACGTGTGGCAATCACAAAATCCAGGGTCGAAAGATTAAGTGATATGATTGAGCGTAGGAGGCTTATAGATGAATCAAACAAATAATTTTAAATATTAACTTATAACAAATAATAAACAAAAAGTATGGCAACAATGAATTTTGGCGGTGTTGATGAGAATGTAGTTACCCGCGAGGAATTTCCTTTAGAGAAAGCAAAAGAGACATTAAAGAATGATACTATAGCTGTAATAGGTTATGGTGTTCAAGGTCCAGGACAATCGTTGAATCTACGTGATAATGGATTTAACGTTATCGTTGGTCAACGCAAAGAAAGTAAGACGTGGCAAAAAGCTATTGATGATGGCTGGGTTCCTGGAGAAACTCTTTTCGAAATTGAAGAAGCTTGTGAACGAGGGACAATTATTCAGTACCTACTTTCTGATGCTGCTCAGATACAACTATGGCCAACAGTGAAAAAGCATTTAACAGCAGGCAAAGCTTTGTACTTTTCACATGGTTTTGGTATCACTTACAAAGAGAGAACTGGTATAATACCTCCTGCTGATGTGGATGTAATATTGGTTGCACCAAAAGGGTCGGGTACAAGTTTGCGAAGCATGTTTTTAGAAGATAGAGGTCTTAATTCAAGTTATGCTATTTTTCAAGATGCAACAGGTAAGGCATTTGATAGAGCAGTTTCACTTGGAATAGGGGTAGGTTCGGGTTATCTGTTTGAAACAACTTTCAAGCGTGAAGTATTTTCTGATTTAACTGGTGAGCGTGGTACATTGATGGGCGCAATACAAGGTTTGATGCTTGCACAATACGAAGTATTGCGTGAAAATGGGCATTCACCTTCGGAAGCATTCAACGAAACTGTGGAAGAATTGACTCAATCGTTGATGCCACTATTTGCAGAGAATGGAATGGACTGGATGTACGCTAACTGCTCAACTACAGCTCAACGTGGTGCATTGGACTGGATGACTCCTTTCCATGATGCTACAAAACCTGTTTTTGAAAAACTCTACAAAGAAGTAGCTTCAGGTAATGAAGCGCAACGATCAATTGATACAAACTCTAAACCTGATTATCGCGAAGGACTGGAGAAGGAGTTAAAGGAATTGAGAGAGAGTGAAATGTGGAGAACTGGTGCAGTTGTACGTAAATTGAGACCAGAGAATAATTAGTAAATAAACACCAAATGAGTATGAAACGTTTAGAGGTGCGATTAATGTAACCTCTGCACGTATATCCTGAAAATCGCACTTGCTTTAATTTAACTGATAACAAATAGCTGCAAATTAAAAGTGTCGATGACAGAAATAAACCCATTGAGGCCCAACTCCTCAATGGGTTTTACGTTTACCCCCAAATAGTTTTTAGAAGCTCACGCTGGTGCGAACTGGAGTAAATCAGTTCTCGAAAAATATCATGTATGAGTCTACTCCAAAAAGTCAATTTCAATCAAACGAGGGTTTTCAGAGTGGACTCATTATTTTAATTTTCAATTACTTTGCAATATATCTAAAAGCAATAGAAGCAGGCACATCACCCGTTTCAATTGTAAACTTTAGATTTCCATTTTTATCAATTCCATAAAGTTTGCCTTGCGATACATAATCGCGGGCGTCTGCTATGTAGATATATTTTGATACCGGATTGACAGCAAGTGCACTGGGTGCTTTAATTTCATCACTCACACTTGTGGGCAAGAAACTACCCTCTAACAACTTTTCATTTTTAACATCTACCAAGTGATAGCCTGTAATATTCTTATCATTATCCCAATCATATGTTGAGCTAACCACATAAGCCCTATCTTCTACTATAGTAAGATTGGCCACAGGAACATCAAAAGTCTTTTTCACGCTGCCTTCCTTTGTGTCTATAACGTGAAGTTTTGAAGGGATTGCCCCAAAATCACCTTGTGAACTTACATACAAATCGCCGTATTTATCAGCTTTAACATGAAGCAGGTTTGCACCTACCTCAATCTTATTGATTACATCAAAGGAGTTTAAATCAACTACCGAAAGAGCGGTTTCATAATCAGGTGCACTTGCCCAACCAGCATTTGCTACATACAGCTTACCATCAACTACTGCAAGTTGCTCTGGTTGTCTGCCCACTTCCACAGTTCTTTTAATTTCGAAAGTGGATGTGTCAATCTCTGTAACAAAACCATTAAGAGAGCTACCATAAGCCGACACATAAGCTTTACCTTTAGCAAAAGTTATAAAACGTGCATTATCAATATCAATCACTTTTAAGCGCTTTGCTGTTTTAGCATCCATTATTTCTAATTTGCTCGACTTATTAATGACTGCATATAGCTTAGAGCCATAAATACCTAAATCGTTACCCACATCACCCAAGCCCAATGTTGCATCAGGATTTATTTCACCAAATATATTTTTTAGATACTTCCCTGAAGCGTAATCATAGAAATCTAGCGATGCTTTATTAGTATTCATGTTACCCTGGTTGAGCACATAGAGACCGTCGATAGCTGTTACTGTTTGGGGGAATAGATCCTCCTCTTCAATTTTAGGTATGGAATCCTCTTCGCTACAACCCATCAATGTAATGGAGAAAATGGCAGCTATTGCCAAGAATTTGTAAAAATGTTTCATCTGTTTATCTGTTTTAAATTTGTTATTTATTAATAGTAATTGTCTTATATACAAAAGCAAAATGAGCAGGTATGTCACCTGTTTTAACTTTAAATTTCACTGTTTTATTTTTATCGATACAATAAAGTGTTCCTGGTGATACATAATCGCGTGCATCAGTTATATAAATATTTTTTGAAAACGGATCGACTGCTACACCATAAGGCATTTCAATTTCATCGCTTACGCTTTTGGGTAAAAAGCTATCTTCTAACAATTTCTCATTCTTAATATCAATCATGCGATAGCCTATCTCCCAATCAAATGTTTCGTAACTAAATGCCGAGCCAACAATGTAAGCGGTATCACCTACTATAGTAAGATTGCTTGTGGGTATATCGAAAGTACTTTTAACTTTCTGCTCTTTTGTATCTACTACAAAAAGTTGAGATGGGATTTCAAAGTAATTACCGCGCGAACTCACATATAAGTCTCCAGACTCTGTTGCCCGTAGACGATGAAGATTGGGTGCTACATCAATTTCGCTGACTACTGCAAAAGAATTTAAATCGATCACCGAAACAGTACGCTCATACTTGGAAGGATTATAACCCCCAGAGTTGGCAACATATAGTTTGCCGTCTACCACGGCAAGCTCTTCAGGCTGTCTGCCCACTTCCACCCTTCTTGTGATTGCAAGGGTTGCAGTATCAATTTCAGCAACAAGACCATTTGGCGTGTTTTGCCCCAAACCTATAACTCCATCGTAAGCAGATACATAAGCTTTGCCTTCAGCAAACGTTATATAGCGACAATTCTTTATTTCAATTACCTCTAAACGTTTTGTTGTTGCCACATCCATAATTTCCAATTTGTTGGAGGCATTAATTACAGTGTATAGCTTTGAACCATAAATACCTATATCATTACCCACGTCTCCTAAACCTAAAGTTGATTCAGGATTTGCCTGTCCATATACATTTGTTTTGTATACACTTGTTTCATAATCATAATAATCCAACGATGCTTTGTTCATCGCCATATTACCTTCGTTCAGCAAATAGAAGCCAACAATAGATGTTACAGTTTGTGGTGGCAAGTTCTCTTCTTCTTCTTCTTCTTCTTCTTCTTCTGGCACCTCTTCTTCTTCCTGTGGTGGCAACACCTCTTCTTGTGGAGGCAATTGCTCTTCTTCAGGAGGAAGAATTATATCATCTTTGCGACACCCTGAGAGAATGATGGTGAAAATAATTGTGAATGCGAATAACTTGTAGTAATGTTTCATCTTAAATTATAAATTAAATAGTAATGGATAAATTGAATCGAACGTTTCTTCCCGGCATGGGAAAGTTAAGTATCACGTCGTAATATTGATTGAATAGATTGTTCACTTCTGCTGATAGTCGGACATTGGTTTTCAATAGCTTTCCATTCCATCCAACAGCCAAATCATGTGTATACCATGGTTGAACATAATTGACTGGAATGTTGGCTTTCTGACTATATCGTTCGCCAGTGTATATGAAGCTATAGTGTAAGTCCCACTCTCTTCGCCCCAAAAAAGAAGTAACTGTGCCACTATGATTGGGAGTATAAGGTATTTGATCTCCATAAGTGCTACCCTTGGGTGTAATGTCTATTGCCTTTTGATAGGTGTAACTCAATCCCAAATTCAACTTAAAGTCACGGGGCAAATCAAACTTAGTATCGGTGTTTATTTCCAGACCTTTTATTTCCACCTCTCCCAAGTTCATCATCGTCCACCTAAAAAGATTGGAGGAGGGCATGGCAACTATCTTATCAGTCACACGGTTGTAATACACATCGGCTTGTACTGATGCAGTTCTCAGCAATCCACTATTGTTGTTGTGTATCCATGTAGCACCTATATCGTATTGCTTTGTAAATTCGGGTCGCAATGAGCTGTTGCCAACAAAGGTGTAATACAAATCATTGAACGTTGGCATTCGAAACGACTCTTTATAAAATGCACGAATTCGAAAGTCACTGGTTTCAAACGGTTGTACCGATACTGAAATAACTGGATTGAATACTTTTTGATTGTCACCCTTGTAATATTGCTTCACTTGCTCATCCACATAAGCGCCAAGCATACTTGCCTGAATGTGCAGTCGTTCCCATTGCATTTGTGTAGATAATGCTGCAAAATAAGAATAGCGAGTAGGGTAGGGAAAGCGATAGAGATTGGCACTCAAAGTGTTTTTTGCAAAATCAGTAGCAAGAGATACCTCCCACCAATTGGCAATGCTGTACTTGTTTACGAGCGATGCATACCATTCGCTCTGATAATACCTATTATCGAGTTGTCCATCCAAACTAATGTACTCAGGGTCCACATATCGGTTGTAATCTCTACTAAACTTGATGTTGGCAAGCAGATCGTGGTTTTTGAAAAAAGAGTTCTCGAGGCTTGCATGCACAAACAGATTTCTGTCCCATTGACGCTGATTGTGGCTGTATCGATTGGCAACAATTGCACCAGGAAGTCCCCTTTCGGAACTATACAAATACCCCTTCAATTAGGCTTTGCCTATGTTTTTGTTTGCTAAGTAAAAAGTGAGTTCTGTGCGTAAAGCTGTGATATCACCATTTTGTCTGACAGCGGTTGTGTCATATCCCCCATCTTTTTTGTAACGATACTTATACCGTCCATGTGCATCCACCAATTCTGCACTTGCAGAGAGTGACACATCAGAATTGATTTTTTGTTGATATAATACAGTTGGATTCAGCAATCCAAATGATCCAGTTTTGAAGGATGCCTTAATATGATGATTTTCATCTTTTTCAAAACGAGGAGTTTTGCTCCTCAGATAGAGTGTGTTGGATGAGAAAAAACCACGAGCGGGTTGAAAGATAGATGATTTTTGTCCGTTG
>JAQVZQ010000454.1 GCA_028708095.1 Dysgonamonadaceae bacterium | reverse complement strand
CATCCTAGTGTCCGACGGAAATAGAGGTAGTAAAAGTTGTCCCATAGTAACAAAATTACTGCTTTTTTATTTTACGACAAAATAATTGTAAGTGGTTGATTATCATTCATAGGTCTTGGAGGTCTGAATCTGAGTTGTTTTATAGTGTTGTTAGTAATAGAAGACTATAAGACATGAAGAATTAATGCAGAAATTAAATATAAACCAAAATATGATGGAACATACAATTGAATTTAAAATAGACGAACAAAAGCGTGGAAGTTTTTTTATTAAAAAAGAAGAAGAACAAATTGCCGAATTAGACTTTGATGTGAAAGATAATGTACTTAACGCTTACCATACAGGTGTAAGAAAAGAACTTGAAGGGCAAGGTATTGCTGCCAAGTTATTTGATAAGCTGGTAGAATATGCACGTGAAAACAACTACAAGATAATTCCATCCTGCTCATATATCTCTGTTAAGTTTCGTCGTCGTCCCGACGAGTTTGCTGATGTTTGGCAAAGAACGGATAATGAACCAACAGGTGCTGCGTGTGGATTGCCTGGAAAATAAACTATTAGGTGTATTTCTTTGATCCTTCCTGTAATAACGACTAACCCCTACCATAACATTCATTCTTATCATGCCTGGTTGCTGATATATAAATCGTTTGGAAAGATCATCTCTAACCATAAATATATAAAACGCAAACGATAGATTAGAGCACAAAGTTTTGCGTATCTACATACTAAATCACACAACACTATTCATAGTCACAACTACCGCATTCATCTGCAAATAATGACTGTTAATCTATTTCATTTGCTATTAATAGTAATGAGGTGTATTTTTGCTTGTTGTTTGGTTTTCTTATAACCAATTACAGCACAAGCTAAGCAACTTAATAACAATATAAACAATGAAAAAACTATTTATAATTTTATCGGCTTCACTTATATTTTCATTCTTTGCAAATGCACAGAGTTCATCAGAAAGTGGCTCAATCTCAGGTAAACTAATCGATGATATTTCAAAAGAACCTATCTCTGAAGCCAATATACGCATTCTTGCTCAAAAAGACAGTACTTATATAACAGGTAAAGCCTCAGGGAAGGATGGTTCTTTTTCGATACCCATCAAAAATGGCAATTACATTGTTCATGTTTCGTATGTTGGTTATGCAGAGGTGTATAAAGATGCAGAGGTTTCTAACAGTAGCTCAAATGTGAGATTGGGAACAATCTCAATGCAAGACGATAACTTGTTGCTGGATGAAGCAACCGTTACTGCAAAAGCTGTCGAAATAGTTGTCAGAGGTGACACCATTGAATACAATGCAGACTCATACAAAGTAACTGAGAGTGCTGTAATAGAAGACTTATTGAAAAAGATGCCAGGCGTTGAGATAGATAAAGATGGAAAGATTACGGTAAATGGCAGAGATATTAAAAAAATATTGGTGGATGGGAAAGAGTTCTTTAGCGACGATCCAAAAGTTGCTTCAAAAAATCTGCCTGCCAAAATGGTGGACAAGTTGCAAGTATTGGAAAGAAGAACAGATATGTCTATGATGACTGGCTTTGACGATGGCGACGAAGAAACTGTTATCAACCTTACGGTGAAGCCGGGTATGAAAGAGGGGGTATTTGGTAATGCATTTGCAGGATATGGAAGCCAAGACCGCTACGAAGCTAATGCAATGGTAAACTATATGCGTGAAGGCGACCAATTGACATTTCTTGGTGGACTCAATAACACAAACAATGCAGGGTTCTCCGACTTAGCCTCCGCTATGTTTGGTAGCATGGGTGGAGGACGCCGAGGACGTGGTGGTTGGGGTGGTAGCAGTGGCATAACCAAATCAGCCAGTGGAGGATTGAACTTCAGTAAAGAGTTTTCTGAAAAACTCACACTTGGTGGTAATGTTAGATATGGAGACACTGATACGGATAATATTTCTAAAGTATATACTCAAAACCTACTGAGTTCGGGTAACACATTTGAAAGAGAAACCAATCAATCTAACAACTATAGTCAAAATATAAACATGGACTTTAGGATGGAGTGGACACCCGATACTTTAACAAAATTCATATTCCGCCCTAATGCATCATTCTACAACAATAACCGAACTGAAACGGGAGAATTCTCAACTATCAATGCCGAGACAGATACCATCAATTATGGAAACTCGGACTATTACTCGGAAGGAACAGGAAAAAATATTGGTGGTACGCTGGAAGGAAGCAGGCAACTTGGTAAAAATGGCAGGGTGATTAGTTTTAGTATTGGGGGTGGCATTAGCGACTCTGAAAACACTGGAACAAACTTATCAAATACTTTTTACAGCACAAGACCTGACGATATAATTAACCAACGATTTACTAATACAAACAGTAGTCACAATATGCGTGCTTATGCCTCGTATGTTGAACCATTGGGCAACAACAACTTTCTTCAGTTAGCATACAACTACAGATTCAATTATTCGGAGTCGGATAAAGATACACGCACTAAAGACGATAATAATCAATA
>JAQVZQ010000453.1 GCA_028708095.1 Dysgonamonadaceae bacterium | reverse complement strand
GAACAAAGAGGGCAAGTCTTATACAATTTTCTCATCCGATACAGAACCCATCTTTGGATATAAAAGCACACAATTCATTAAGCTTTACCGTCCATTTTCTAAAATCAGGTTTTTATATGGAGGTAACTTTGGAGAAAATTATTGTTTTGGTTTAGAGCAACTTCCCTCTAAGGGAGATAAAGTGTTTATCACCGGAGGAGAAAAAGATGTATTGGCTCTTGCTTCAAAAGGATTTCATGCCATTTGTTTTAATAGTGAAACTGTCACCATCCCAAAAAATATTATTCGCAAGTTATCCTTTCGGTTCAAACATATCATCCTTTTATATGATATGGATAAAACAGGATTATCAAGTTCAGCCAAACATGAAAAAGATTTAGCTGAATTTGGGGTAAAACGTTTACTGCTTCCTCTGTCAGGAACAAAACATGAAAAAGACATTTCAGATTATTTCAGCTTGGGAAACTCAGCCGAATCATTTACTAAACTATTCATTGACTTTTTAGACACTTTATACATCGACACAATGACTATGTTGAAATCGTGCGAAATTGATTTTAATTATCCACCGGAAAGTTCAAGAGAAATCATTTCCTCCGGAGAAGTTCCGCTGGGTACACAAGGTAACATCCTTTGCATAACAGGAGGTGAGGGAACTGGGAAAAGCAATTATATTGCCGCATTGGTTGCCGGTGCTGTCAGAGATGAAGCAACCCAAATTGACACACTGGGAATTACCGTTTCGCTTAATAAGCAAAATAAAGCCGTATTGCTGTATGATACCGAACAATCCGAAGTGCAACTTTATAAAAATGTCTCCAAATTATTAAAACGAGCAAAACTCAATCATAAACCCGACTTTTTAAGAGCTTATAGTTTAACCGGTATGTCAAGAAAAGAGCGTCTTCTTGCCATAACTCAAAGTATGGACAGGTTCCATTATCAGTACAGTGGTATTCAATTAGTAGTAATTGATGGAATTGCCGATTTGGTTCATTCAGCAAATGATGAAGCAGAAAGTATCAAGCTCATTGATGAATTGTATCGATTGGCAGGTATTTACAAAACCTGTATTGTCTGTGTTTTGCATTATATTCCCAACGGATTGAAACTACGAGGACATCTGGGTTCAGAACTACAACGCAAAGCAGCCGCAATATTATCTATCGAGTTAGATACCGATCCATCTGTTTCAGTGGTGAAAGCTTTAAAAGTCAGAGAAGGCAGTCCGTTGGATGTACCACTGATGCAATTTTCATGGGATAAAACAGCAGATATGCATCTTTATATCGGCGAAAAACCGCGCCAAGAAAAAGAGAAGCGAAAAGAAAAGGAGTTGGATATTGTAGCCAGAAGCATTTTTAGCAGCCACCATCATTTGACCTATATGGAGATTAGTGAAAAAATACAGGAAATCATGGATGTAAAAGAACGTACATCAAAAAGCTATATCCGTTATATGCGAGATAAAGAAATCATTATAAAAGACCCATCCAATGATAGCTATTTTATTAAAGGAAAAATTTAATTATAAACCGGTATGAATATAGACAGAGAAATATTTATTGCATGGATGGAACGCATCATCGAGCGCATTGAAATTGCGGATAAAAAGTTAGAACGGTTAACCAAACAACAGAATTGTTTAGATGGCGACCAACTGTTGGATAATCAAGATTTAATGTTTTTATTGAAAGTGAGCCCACGTACCCTTCAACGCTACCGTTCAAAGGGAATACTTCCCTATATCAAACTGGATGACGGACGTTGTTATTACAAAGCAAGTGATGTGCATCAAATGCTTAGAAACAAATGAGCACCCACTTTTTAAATACGCTCAAGATATCAATGACAAGCTAAACAGATAAGTATAAGGCAGACTTGAAAAAGTGGCTATTGAGCCACTTTTTCCAAATTTTTCACCTCCGAGCTTACCCGTTCCATGATAAAATTACTTGCACTTACCACATCATCAAGTAAGCTAAAAACAAAATCAGGAGATTGTTTTAAAACTTTTATCCATCCATTTAGATAAGTTACACTGTCTTTATTCGGTTCTACAAACAGCCCCAATTGTGTACCTGTAAACGCCGCTGTAAGCTCCGCAATTACTTCTTCGCGCGCATAGTCATTATCTCCAAACACCTTACCCATTTCCCTGTTTAAGCGTTGTGGGGCACCTGTGCTGTGTGTCATTTCGTGCAACAGTGTACTATAAAAATTGTGGTGATTAGGAAATTGGTTTTTGATTGGACAAACAATCCTATCATTACTTAATGAATAAAAAGCTCTGTTTTGCTTCTTCAAAGTTATGTTACATACCCATGAATTATCTTCAATCATCATATCAAGTTCAGGACAATCAAAAAATGTATCAATTGTAATTTCATCTTTTGGAATATTGAATTGTTCAACCAATGATTTAAATTCGGATTCATAAACTGTAGCAAAATTTGTTTGGTCAAGATTAAATACGTTGTAGTATTTAAGGTATGAAATTAGATTCCAATTTTCTTTCTCATCA
>JAQVZQ010000452.1 GCA_028708095.1 Dysgonamonadaceae bacterium | reverse complement strand
TCTCCACTTTACTGTCAGCCATAAAATAATACTAACAGTTAATAAAGATATGATTTGTTGAGTAACAAGTGCCCATACGCCATAATCAAGATATGCCATAATAATACCAACAATACCCGATATAATTATAGCGCCGAGATTGCTGACAAATAATAATTTAAATTTAAAATTTCTTACGATGATGGCATTTTGAACAGAAATTATAGCCCCAAGAAATAATGTAAGTCCAAGAATTCTTAGTATTGGTGTTATTAATGGTTGATTATAAAACAGAGAAATAAATGGAGATAAAAAAAATAATATAACATACATTATCAATGATATAAATAATGTTAAATACAATATAGAAGAATAATCTGTCTCTGTAATATCTTTTTTTTGAATAAGGGCTGTACCAAGACCACTACTAACAAATAATCTCGATATTAGAATAAAAACAGTAATTAAGGCAATTATACCATAATCTTCTGGAAGAAGAAGCCGAGCGAGAATTATTTGGATAACTATTTGTATTGCAACAACACCTCCACGTTCCATAAGTTTCCATATGAGTGAAGAAATTACGGTAGATTTTAAATTTATTTCAGGCATGGATTATTAATTTATCAGTTTAACATTAATTATTATCATTTTTATTATCTCTTGAGTAAATATAATAAAACATTACTTTTTTTGACTCTTCTCGTGTGAATTTTTCATATACTTACATCATACTTTAATAATCATATATTCTATTTACACTCTTATTTATATTTAAATGGGGTACATGTGGTGTACTTCACATTAAAAGTTTAACGTATCCTTATAGTTGTACATTTCATTACAAAGTACACCTATCATGACTCTTGATAAAATTGCTAACATAGACCACCTTCGTTTTTCTGATTGCTTAATTATGTGCCTTGAGCAAATTTGAAGCTAAACATTGCATCAAATCTTCTTCAGCATATCCTTATCATGATTTATATCGCTCCTTTACAATAACACATCCCCCAAAATACTGAGACGTTGTGAAATGATATTGCGTCTCTTCTCGTATATCCCCATGCCTCCCGTTACTCTCTTTTGTTATTTTGTTATCTTACACAATATCGATTTTCGGTTTCAGATAATCGTTACCATTTCCACACATTTCACCTCTGCTATACACTCATACATATCACATTTCTCGCTTATTCCTTTTACCTTTAGAACCTTTTATAACTCTGGACTAAGAACTGAAACAGCAAACTGCATGATCAATATTTTCCTCCATCACGTTTCGGAATCTATACACCTGCTTCTTTTACATTCATCGCATTCTTGTATCTCAATCTCAGTATTATTTGAGATTATTTTTTGTTCCCTCTTCAGCGTATCTCGCACCGTAAAATATTTTTAATATGTTTTTTCATGTTCTATTACACTTACTTCCATCTCCAACTCGTTTACGCCTTCATCAATATCATGACATCCAACTGATTGATAACCTCACCCTCATATCTAAAATGACCACGCACGGATTCGTTAAGATTTGTGTTTATGCGGAACATGATCTTTTTATGACAATAATTCCGCATCACAATAAATACTTGGATACAAACCCCATACCTTTTCTCTTCAATGATAAAAGGAACTCGCTGTGTTCAGCTGAAAATGTATCGATCCAATTAAATAACGGTCTTTCCAAACAGAATATCCTGATCTGATCAATAATAACGCACCCGGCAAACACAATAACTACAATACCCAGAATGTAGGGGATTAAATATATTGAATGCAAATATGACGAATTTTGAAAGAAATCGATCCATAAAAATGACTGTATAAATGGGTTATCATGAATTAAATAAATTCCAAACACAGACAACGCGATTTGATTTATGATCCGGCTATCTGGCATTTTGAGATTTTTAAATCCGAGAAACAAACATACGGCACACAGCAGAATAAGGGGGCTGTTTAGTGCAATAAAGTGAGTTGCATTTTGTGCAAAAATGTCTATCCTCAACCCAATTACATCAAACACCAGCACCGATAAGATGAACACCAGATAAACGGCCCCGGCAGCAATAAAATTGTATCTGCCTGCCTTGAAAAAGGATCTGCATGCATCCGGATACAGTTTAATATATGCTGCAATAGTATAAAACAGGATGAACAGTCCTATGCTTGATATTCCAAGTTTTCCAATAAATAAACTCGATGAAACAGGTCCCAATATAAAAAGCACACCTATTAACGCAAGATGCATCGTTTGTGACAGGTTCTTGAGCATTTTGTTTATGAATGGAGATAGGATATATAAGACAACATATGCTGTTACAAACCAGTAAAGTGAATAGGTAATGGGAAACAGGGACCGAATGAAAAGGGATGTGTTGAATTCTGTTAAGCCAAATCCGTAGAAGAGAACCATGATTATTATTGAATAGAACAAGACTTCAAAGATCAATTTTAAAAATTTCTTTACTTTGAACGTTGAATTAATCATGAAGTATCCGGTTATCAATATAAAACAGCAGACACCGAGTTCTCCGCCAAAAG
>JAQVZQ010000451.1 GCA_028708095.1 Dysgonamonadaceae bacterium | reverse complement strand
ATATTGATCGTTTCCACTAAGTCTTTTCGAAAAAACAGCTTTGTTAGATGATTTGTTAAACAAAAAGCTGTATGTGGCATATGTAAGCATAATAAAAACAGAATACGCCCATAATGCCTCCTGAATAGTTCTGTAGGAAAATGAATGGTTACCAAACCCCCTCTCTATATAACGTATATCATCACCGGACACAAGGAAATGGAATATGGCACCAATTGAAAAAATAAACATGCCAACAAGGAATAAACTATATAGGCTAAATAGTCCAAATTTTTTATAACTATTATATTGAGCTACGCCCCAAATTGCTACCAGTTGGAATTCCATGAACCTAGTAAAACTAGGACTATTATTTAATAATAATCTTTCAATTATAAAATATATAAGAGAGATGATTATTATTGTGCTTGAGTTATTTTTCATACTCTTTCCTCAATATTTTTTTTAATTTCATAAAGAGAAACCACTGTATGATATAGGACTTCGATCCCCACAGATTTATATTCATGAGCGAGTGTGGAATCATATGTTATGACCAAATTAACATGAGGAAAGCGTTGTTCTTTGATAAAAGTAAAAATCAAATCTTCTTGCAGCTTCAGATAAGGTTCATTACTCTGAGTCGGATGATTCTTAACGTATATATCGATATTCAACTCCTGTAATCCTTTTATTATTTCTTTCTCTTTCTCAAAAAACACACCGCTAAACGCGATGATTAGTACAGAAAATTTATCTGATTTCAATGGATATGTTTCAAATCCATATCCACCAACTACAAATTCAGGATCACATCCTATAATAGAAAGCTTCATTGCTGTTATCTCCTTCTCAGTAAAAGCAATTACTTTCGAAAGAGTTTGATATTTGTATGGCATATTCAAAGCCCAACCACCGCCAGTAACTGGATTCAGTGCAAGCTTTTTTGTTATATCATCAGAGTAAATACCGACCTCAGTACCATGTTGGATCAATGTCTTATGCTTGCTGTATATATGATCTTCAAGGAAAGCCCACCTGTCTTTATGATTTACGAAATACAAGGATGACTCTATTGGCAACTGCTTACACGCCTTCCAGTACATCAGCCATTTGAACGCATTCATGGAACATAGCATATAATAAAAACCAAATTGTGTACATATTAATATGTAAGCCACAAAAGTCCCAACAGATGCAGAAAATATGTCACTTATACTTACCACCTGAAGACTACTTATATACATACCACTTGGTATTACATAGTCATTAGGATTAACGCCATCGTTAAGGAGCCAACATGCTTTTCCGATATGCTTATTGATTCGATTGTTTATAGATTTTGAGAAATTGGATGATGCAATGTAGTATTCACCTTCTGGCAGGTTTTCTTTTTTATTGCAAAAATTCTTTATTAACATTTTGATAAGATTCTTTACAATTAAGACAATGAGTACAACTGGATATATAACTACAAAAACTGTTTTAGATAGCGGATTTGCAAAATACTTAATAACATTTTGGGGAACTCCATAAAAACTAGATTTTCTCCTTACTCCCATTAAAATGGCGACTTCATGAAGGTATTTATCGTTTTTTAATGTTTCCACAAACAACTTTGCATCTGATAAAATATTCATTTTAGTTTACGTATTATCGATTGTTTAACAATAAGATACAGGTCATCTCTTAATATATGGAGCGATACTATATAAATTAAACCAAAAAGAATGGCGGAAATAACCCAGAAGCTACCAGACAAAAGCATAGAGCATAAATATGCAAGCACAACACTTATGGCTGTGGCTATAATATAATTCAAATAATCTCGTAAAAAGAATGAAACTTTGAAAAAAGTGCTTTCCATTCCAACTAGAACTCCAGCGATAGACAAATTAGAAACAGCGAAAGCTATGAATGTTCCGTGATATGACAAATAGGGCACTAAAATACAATTCAGCAACACACTAAAAACCAGACCTACAAGATGTGCGCATATAATGGATTTTGTCTTATTTTGCGGGTAAAGAGCTTGGAAAACATAAGTATTAACAAGAACGCTCAAAAGTAGAAAGAAAGACATTCCTTTCATAAGTCCAACTGAACCTTCAAACTGTGAACCTCCCAAAATCAAAATAATAGGCTCTGCAAACAGATATAAACAAGCAGAAACTGGCACCCCCACAAGAAAAAGCATGCGTATAGTTTTATTCAACAATCTGTTAAAGCCATCACTATCATTAGTCTCAAGATAATAAGCCGAACGTGGCATCAATGTGGTAGCAGTAACCTTGAGGATTGAAGAAACTAGAAGGAATACTTTTAAGCCCATTGAATATATACCTACAGCATTATCTCCAGCAAGTACTCCAAGCATATCAACACCACCTAGACCGAGATAACGCAATAATATCTCAATAGAAAATATTGAGGATAATGGTTTTAAATATTTGGACAATCTTAATGCTTTCAAACTTCGGAAGTTCGACACCTTACTCCAATAATAAATATTAGTCAATGAAGTACCAGCAAGGCTAAATATCGTGAT
>JAQVZQ010000126.1 GCA_028708095.1 Dysgonamonadaceae bacterium | reverse complement strand
TATAAATGAAATTGCTCCCAACAATAATTTTTGGATAAATGACAAGGGGGTACATTACATCTACAATCAATACGAAATTGCTCCCTACTCAATGGGTCCAATAGATGTCACAATTCCATACGAAGATATAAAATCAATTATTATTCCTGAGAGTATTGCAGGGAAATACATCAATTAGTTTCCTGAAAATAGATGATGGATATACTTGTAAACAAGTTCATATTCATACTTCTTTGATACGGATATAATATTCCAACCTTGTATAGATTTGGTTTCAATATAAACAAATCAAACTACATCGCTGTTATTATTGCTGTTATTGTAAAACGATATTCATGTTTTGCAATAATGGTAAACATACTTAGTAAATATTATAATATTATGCAAGAATTAGATCAAGATAAAATATTAGACGATTTGACGTCTTCCGATTATAAATTTGGATTCTCCACTGATGTTGATACTCATTTTATAGATAAAGGTCTCAGTGAAGATGTTATAAGACTTATCTCAACAAAAAAAGAAGAGCCTGAGTGGTTATTAGAATATCGCTTGAAAGCTTATAGGCATTGGTTGACCATAAAACAACCCGAGTGGGCTCATTTGAAAATTCCGAAAATAGATTTTCAGGAAATAATATATTATGCCGATCCACGGGGTAAAAAAGATGGACCCGCAAGTCTAGACGAAGTTGATCCAGAGTTACTAAAAACATTTGAGCGTTTGGGCATTCCTCTTGATGAGCAAAAACAATTAACGGGTGTTGCTGTAGATGCCGTTATGGACAGTGTTTCCATAAAAACAACTTTTCAAGATGTATTGGCCGAAAAAGGTGTTATTTTTGGTTCGTTTAGTGATGCTGTAAAACATCATCCCGATTTAGTAAAGAAATACTTAGGAACTGTCGTTCCATATAAAGACAATTTCTATGCTGCACTCAATTCGGCAGTATTTAGTGATGGCTCATTTGTCTATATTCCTAAGGGTGTACGCTGTCCAATGGAACTATCAACTTATTTTCGAATAAATGCTGCCAACACTGGTCAATTTGAGCGAACATTAATTGTAGCCGATGATAATTCATATGTTAGTTACTTAGAAGGCTGCACGGCTCCTATGCGTGATGAAAACCAGTTGCATGCTGCAATTGTTGAGATCATCGCCATGGACAATGCCGAAGTAAAGTATTCTACTGTTCAAAACTGGTATCCTGGCAGTAAAGATGGTGTGGGTGGTGTGTTTAACTTTGTAACTAAACGAGGACTTTGCAAAGGAGTAAACTCAAAAATATCGTGGACTCAGGTTGAAACAGGTTCTGCGATTACTTGGAAATATCCTTCATGTATACTTGCAGGTGACGGCTCAGTTGGTGAGTTTTACTCTGTTGCTGTAACTAATAACTGGCAACAAGCCGATACTGGTACAAAAATGATTCACATAGGCAAAAACACTAAGAGTCGTATTGTAAGCAAGGGAATTTCAGCAGGTAACAGCCAAAATAGTTATAGAGGACTGGTTAAAGTTACAAGAAAAGCAGAGAATGCACGTAATCATTCACAATGTGATAGTTTATTATTAACTGACCATTGTGGTGCTCACACATTCCCTTATACTGATATTCAAAATCCATCTGCTGTATTGGAACACGAAGCTACTACCTCAAAAATCAGTGAAGATCAAATCTTTTATTGCAATCAACGGGGTTTAGGTCCTGAGGAAGCTGTAGGTCTTATTGTAAATGGCTATGTCAAAGAAGTAGTCAATAAACTTCCTATGGAGTTTGCAGTTGAAGCTCAGAAGTTACTTCAAATAAGTTTAGAAGGTAGCGTTGGATAAATATTAATTGAAAATTGAAAGTTGAAAGTTGACATATTGTTTGTCCCAACCTTCATACATGACCAACCCCGACCGATAATCAAAAAGCCAAGAAAGAATGTGGACGTGAATGTTAGGTTTTAGATTGTAGTGACAGGTAGAGTGACCTGTCATTAACTGTCAACGCAATTTATTTCACCACTCTCCTCTTTTCTCGAACGAGGGGCAGTAAGAGTCCTGAAAGGACGACATTATTGTAGCAATGTTATTGTAATATGGACAATTGCCCCGAAGTGGGTGACATTATTTTTGTATTCATTAGGCTCAAAATCAATGTAATATATTTTATGAACTTTAATTAGGCACATATTATAGCATATAAACTAACTTATACATTCGACCGCATCGTGGTCGTACATTTTATATTATGATATGTTCTATAAACGTATAATTCGTTTAGGATAAATATGGAGGATGAATTTTAATGGAAATAATCACCACTATAGGGGTTAAATTGCAAAAGAATTTGTGAGGAGCTGCAGCTCCACCCTTCAGCAAGAAATGCTATGAAATATTGAGAATATATTCTATTATACAAGCATAATAATGATTTATGATTATTTATCTGTGATTATCTGTATTATTTGTCTCTCGTATTGTCTGTGCTCATCCATCACATCAGTGTCATCCGTGTTCCAAGTATTATTCATGCGTCAGCATGCTTTCTTTAATTGACAAAAAAAAGATTTATCTACAATATGCGCCACTCATTACTGATCACTGTTTACTGTGTTACTGATTACTCATATCTGATTATTCCCTTACCACTTACAACTTAACATTTACCATTTACCACTATTCCCATTACCAATCAATTGACTTTTTATTGTGCTCAACTAAGTATTCATTGGCTTGGCTAAAATGTTTATTCCCAAAGAACCCCCGATGAGCAGAAAGTGGCGAAGGGTGAGGAGATGAGAGTACCAAGTGCTTGTTCGTATCGATATTTTCACCTTTTTGTTGTGCGTATTTTCCCCAAAGCATAAAAATGAGGTTGTTATAATTATCTGACAACATGCTAATTATACTATCTGTAAATTGTTCCCAACCTTTTCCTTGATGTGAACCTGCATTGTGAGCTCTTACAGTCAAAGTTGCATTCAAAAGCAGCACGCCTTGTTGGCTCCATCGCTCTAAATTACCTGATTTAGGAATCAATATTCCCAAATCGTCCTGCAATTCTTTATAGATATTAATTAGTGAAGGAGGAGTTTTAACTCCATCATTTACAGAAAAACACAATCCGTTTGCTTGACCTAGATTATGATATGGATCTTGCCCAATAATAATCACTTTAACATCATCAAGTGGGCATTTATCAAATGCATTAAAAATAAGATGTGCGGGAGGGAATATTTGATTATGCTTATATTCTGCTTTCACAAAATCAATAAGACTTTTAAAATAAGGTTTATCAAATTCTTCTTGAAGCTTACTCTTCCAACTCTCTTCGATTCTGATATTCACACCTAAAAATATTATGAGTTATCCTAAATTAAGTGTATTTTGTTTTTGAGAGCATTGTCTTTCATTTCTTGTGGCCATATACTCGATTGAATTTCGCCTATATGAGCTTTGCGTAAATAATACATACACAAACGAGATTGCCCAATTCCGCCTCCAATTGATAGGGGGAGCTCATTGTTTATTAACTTATTGTGAAAATATAAAGATAATCTATTTGTTTCTTGCTTGATTTCAAGTTGTTTTAACAAAGCGGATGCATCTACCCTAATGCCCATTGAGGATAACTCCATACTTTGTTCCAGAACACTATTCCATACTAATAAGTCTCCATTCAATCCTTCATAATTGTCCTCGTTCATTGTTGTCCAATCGTCATAATCAGGAGATCGAAGATCATGGGGCTCACCATTTGATAAATCTGAACCAATCCCTATAATAAATACTGCTCCAAATTCTTTACAAATAGCATCTTCTCTTTCCTTTGGATTTAGAGTTGGATACTTTTGCAATAATTCTTCGGCATGAATAAATGTTATTTTTCTAGGTAAGATGGGTTTGATGGCAGGAAATAATTCATAGACCATATATTCTGTGCGAAGCATTGCATCATAAATTCTAACAACAATTTCTTTTAGAAAACTAACTGTTCGTTCTGAATTATCAACAACTAACTCCCAATCCCATTGATCTACATATAAAGAGTGCATATTGCCCAACTCTTCATCAGCACGAATGGCATTCATATCGGAATATATGCCAAAACCTTTTTCAATTTTATATTCGGCTAAAGTTAAACGTTTCCATTTAGCTAAAGAATGAACTATCTCTGCACTAACGTTATTCATATCTTTTATAGGAAACTGTACCGGACGTTCTTTACCAGTTAAATCGTCATTTATGCCTTTTCCTTTTTCAACAAAAAGAGGGGCTGTAACTCTGCGTAAACGCAATTCCGAGGATAAATTTAATTGAAAAAAATCTTTAATGTTTTTGATTGCAAGTTCTGTTTGCTTCAAATCAATAATGGGAGAATAATCTTTTGGAATTATAAGTTTGGACATATATTAATATGATTTTTTTGTTGATATGGTACAAAAGTAATATGATTTTTCATTTTGTCAAAATAAAGAACGAAAAGAAAGACAATAGGAGCTTTATTTGTCATATTAACAAAATAATGAAAGGTAGAAATAACATTATGGTGTCAAAAGAATAATTTAGTAATCTAATTTTCCAATTAAATCTGATATAGAGTCAATGTTGTGACGATCCAAATAATTTAATATCCCATCTACTATTTCTACAGAAACAGATGGATTAATAAAATTGTAAGTTCCAACTTGAATAGCGTGCGATCCAGCAAGAATAAATTCAATTGCATCTTTCCAATTACTAATTCCCCCCATTCCTATAATTGGAATCTTAACAGCATTATATACCTGCCAAACCATTCGCAAAGCAATAGGTTTGATACATGGCCCTGAAAGGCCTCCTGTAATGGTAGATAGCTTAGGTTTGCGTTTCTCTGCATCTATAGCCATTCCCAGAAAAGTATTCACCAGTGACACACAATCTGCTCCTTCAGCTTCAACAGCCAAAGCAATTTCAGCAATATCAGTTACATTAGGTGATAGTTTTACAATTAAGGTTTTATCATAAACTTTCCTAACTGCTTTTACCACTTGGGCTGCGGATACACATGATGTACCAAAAGCCATTCCACCTTCTTTCACATTAGGACAAGAAATATTTAGTTCGATAGCTGGAATTTTGTCTAATCCTACCAATGCTTCAGTACATCCAATATAATCTTCAATTGTAGAACCTGATACATTTACAATGATATGTGTATCATACTCTTTTATCTTAGGATAAATATCAGATACAAAATAATGCACTCCTTTATTCTGTAACCCAACCGAATTGAGCATTCCTGACGGTGTTTCGGCCATGCGAGGATAATCATTACCTTGTCTTGGCTCCAATGTAGTCCCTTTGACAAAGATCCCCCCTAATCGACTTAAATCCATAAAGTCAGAATATTCTGTGCCATATCCAAAAGTACCAGAAGCAGTCATAACTGGATTTTTTAATTCTAAATCGCCTATTTTTACTTTTAATCTATCCATTGTAATTCCTTAGTGTTAAAAATTGGACCTTCTGTACATACACAAATATTACCACGCTCTTTTATATTTTCAATACAACACAAACATGCACCAAAACCACAAGGCATATGATTCTCTAATGATGCTTCACAATCAATATTATTGTCTGCTGCATATCTGGCAATAGCAATCATCATAGGCTTTGGTCCACAAGTATATATTTTATCATACTGCTTTTCTTTTAAAGCAGGATGATGAGTTACTAATCCTTTTTGTCCCATACTGCCATCTTCTGTAGTAATATATACTAAACCCAATTTTTCAAAATCATTTAATTGGGAAATATCTAATGCGGATCTACCTCCCAATAAAAACTCAGGAGTGTAGCCTTTGTCTGATAAATTTTTACCTAAAAAAAGTAATGGTGCAGTTCCGACACCACCACCAATTAATAATGTCGTTTGGTTTTTATCTGGCATTGAAAAAGTATTACCCAGAGGAAAAAGAAGGTTTAGATTTTCACCAACTTTCAATTCAGTTATCTTATTTGTACCACCACCGACATTTTGTATCAAAAGCCAAATCTCATTATTTTCTTTATCATAATAATTGATTGATAATGGACGGCGTAAAAAAATAGAAGAGGAGTCATGAACTAAAACTTGAACAAATTGACCCGGTAACATTTCGGGTAGTGGTTCAGCATTTTTAGGAGTCACTTTTATTAAGAATGTCTGTTTGTTTAATTTCTTATTAGAAGTTATTATGAAATCTAATTGTTGTTTCATCACAAAGTTATTGAAGTTTATTATTCCATAGCAATTTTAAATTTCGAATTGCAAAGTTACAAAAAGAAAATCAATGGGGGCTAAATGTTTCAAAAGTGTTATCTGTATAATAAACAATTATCTGCTTTACTTTTCTAGTTTTACTAGGTGCACTTTGAAGTGATTGATTATCAGTAGATATCTGGGGTATATCGGGGGTCTTTATAATAGTTTCCTTAGAATATTCTGAATTATCTGTATTGTCGGTCGATTCTGTTGCATCCACATCAAATAAACCATACTCTTTTTTAGTATCGGATGAAGAAGACCCTTCTTTATACATCGGACCAATTCCATTTAATAACCAATCAGAACTTATGTGTTGCATTTCTGAAAGTATTTTTGTTACAACATCTAAACTAGGATTATTTCGACCATTTAGAATATGCGATATTACTGCTCTGTTAATCTGTAGTTGATCAGCAAATTTTGCTGGAGTTAAATTCTCGTTATCCATTATTGCCTTGATTCTATCCTTCATAATTACAAGTGTTTAAAGTTGAATACACAAATATATACAGACATAGTTCACAAATGTACTAAATCAAATTTACAAATCAAAACAATATCTATTTACATATGTAACCAGAAGAAGAGGCATCTACTATACAAATGTATCGAACAAATGTAATCTCTCTGTATGCAGCTTTAAATGAATTAAATGAATACTACAGTGAATAATCATATTTATATGATATATAATACAATAAATATGATGTTATCTCTAGAATTAACAATAAAACGAATGAGACAAATATACACAGCAAATTATATAACTCATTAGATTATATAAAGAGAGTATTTGATTGATAATCAGTAATAGTATGTTTGTTTTATATGTATAAAGTTAATGTTAATATGAGATAGTATACGTTTGTATTCTACCGTTTAATATACATTTGTTTAATTGATATCTGCTTGTGAGATCACATATGTTATTACGATTGTTTTGATATATATACAAATGTGTGAGTATATAGTTTACATATGTTGCGGTATTGAATTGAATGAGTTTGAAAGGATGCTTTGCATTATATTTGTAATAAACATTTCATTAACATCGTTAGAATCTATTATGCCATGATGTTACATCTGTAAATTTTCTTCGTTGAATTGTAAAGAAGTAGATAATTGTATAAATCCCTTATTACTAAAGGTTTATTATCAAAATGCTTATTACATAAATATAGCTAGATAAAAAAATAATGAACTCTTTTATTCTTCTTATGTTTATAAATGGATAATAAATCAATTAATAAAACAGCAATGAAAAAAACAGCAGTCTTAGTAGGTATCTTTATATTATTCTCTTTGATTATGATACAAGCACAAACCAATTCAATTCATCAGTTTAAAGTGAAAGATATAAATGGAGAAGAGTTTGATATGTCATCATTGAAAGGAAAGAAAGTTTTAATCGTAAATGTAGCATCTAAGTGTGGTTTAACACCGCAATATGAACAGCTTCAGGAACTGTATGACAAATACAAAGACAGAAATTTCATAATCATTGGTTTTCCTGCAAACGATTTTGCCAACCAAGAACCAGGTACTACATCAGAAATTAAAGCATTTTGTACTGAAAACTATGGTGTCACTTTTCCTATGATGGATAAATTAAGCACTAAAGGTAAAGATCAAGCTCCTATTTATGAATGGCTCACCCATAAATCGAAGAATGGAGTTCTAGATTCTAAGGTATCATGGAATTTCCAGAAATATATGATTGATGAAGCAGGAAAATTAGTTGATTTTGTTTCACCAAAAGAGAGTCCTATGAGTGAAAAGATAATTAAATGGATAGTATCTTAGACTTAAACAGCAGAAGATAATCCATTAAATCGTTTGATTCTTAGTGCATAATAATATACACGAGTTCTTTAAGCAATTCTCCATTTGTTGTATATGGTGGATTATCTATTCCTTTTGATTTCGCATCAAAAGTGCGTAAATGAGATATGATTTCCATTACTTTTTTTACGTTATAATTACGCAAACCAAACATGTAATCATGAGTCATAAAAGTGCTTCTTAAATTAAGGGTTTTCATTACTGCCTGTTCTGATTTATTAGGTAACCAAAAACATTCAAGAAGGTTATTGAAATAGTAAAACAGTGAAAAGAGTACCATAACCAGTGGATGATCTTTTTGGTTTTTATCAAAATAGTCAACAATCTTATAAGCGTGAAGATCATCTTTTTTTGCTATGGCTTTTACTAATTCAAAGTTATTATAATCTTTGCTTATACCTATATTCTCCTCTACTACCTCAGGTGTTATTCGTGGTTGTTTTCCCGAAAGAACTACTTGAAGTTTTTCTAACTCCTTCACCATTTTGCTGAGATCATTACCCACATAATCAACCAACATTTGAGTTGACTTATCGTCAATATTAAAACCTCGTTCTCTATAATACGAAGATATAAAGGCAGGAATTCTGTTTTCGTAAAGTCTTTTAGATTCAAAGATTATCCCTACTTTATCAATAGCTTTGACAACACTTTTTCGTCCATCAACTGTGCCATGTTTATAGTTGATAATAAGAATAGTGCTATGTAAAGGTTGTTTTGCGTAGTTTTCCAACATTTCAAAACGATCAAGTCTCTGAGCCTCTTTTACTATGACAACTTGATATTTAGACATCATTGGATATCGTTTACATGCTGTTATTATATTTCTAACATCTGAATCTACTCCATAAAACAGGCTATAATTGAAGTCACGCTCTGTTTCTGTAAGAATTGATTGCTCTAACAAATCAGTTAAATCATCAATAAAAAATGATTCTTCCCCCATCAATAAGTAGATGGGTTTATAATCCTTTTTAAGTATATCATTGCGCAATAAATCGTACGATGTTACTTTAGCCATAAAAAAAGTGTTATTCTAAATACAGAAGCATTATTACTACCAGTCGAAACGCAAATGTTTTACCGTAGAGCCTCTATTAATAAGTGTAGTTAATGATTTAATTCCAATTTTCACATGTTCATTCACAAAGGAATTAGTTACTTCTTGATCGCTTTTGTCTGTTTTTACTCCTGATGAAATCATAGGTTGATCAGTTATCAGAAGTAATGCACCGGTAGGAATACGATTTGCAAAACCACAGGTAAGCAAGGTAGCTGTTTCCATATCAACTGCCATGGTTCGAATTGTACGTAAATAGTTTTTAAAATCGTCATCATATTCCCAAACCCGTCTATTAGTTGTATAAACTGTTCCAGTCCAATAGTCTCTATTAAAATCCCTTATATTTGATGATACAGCTCGAAGCAGACTAAAAGCTGGGAGAGAGGGCACTTCTGGAGGCAAATAATCATTTGATGTACCTTCTCCTCTTATTGCTGCAATAGGAAGAATATAATCTCCTAATTTGTTTTCTGATTTTAACCCACCACATTTCCCTAAAAATAAAACAGCATCGGGTTTCACTGCACTCAACAGATCCATTATAGTAGCCGCATTAGCACTACCCATTCCAAAATTTATAATCGTTATTCCGTTTGATGAAGCATTGGGCATATTTCCATCTAAGCCCATAATAGGAACATGGAAGTGCTCTGCAAAAATCTCTACGTACTTTTGGAAATTAGTTAACAATATATGTTTAGTAAAATCTTCTAGTTTCCTTTTGGTGTAGCGAGGCAACCAATTCTCAACTATTTCTTGTTTGGTTCTCATAAATACTATATTTTTGTCACATATTGCATCATACTATGCAGTTATTATAACAAAGATACAATATGTTGCAATTAAACTTGCCAATATTTGAACCAAAGTTGAAGAAAATTAAAGAAGATATTTTTATTTTCGATTTAATACGAAAGAAATATCTTCTTCTGACTCCTGAAGAATGGGTTAGACAAAGTTTTCTAAATTATTTAATTAACCATAAGGGTTACCCCTTCTCTTTAATGGAAAACGAAGCCATTATACAATTAAATAATATGACACGTCGATGTGACACAGTAGTTTATAACAATTTGTTAGAACCTTTGGTGATTATAGAATACAAAAGACCCGATGTGAAAATTGATCAGCAAGTATTCGATCAAATTGTGCGATATAACATAGTTTTGAGGGTTAAATTCTTAATTATATCCAACGGTGTATCACACTACTGTTGCAAAATTAATTATGAAAACCAAACTTATGATTTTCTAGAATCTATACCCGACTACTCAGTATT
>JAQVZQ010000125.1 GCA_028708095.1 Dysgonamonadaceae bacterium | reverse complement strand
CAATATTCCTAACCAAATTGTACTAACAATCATCAGGATAATATAGATATTGTCCAAACGACCGAATAGAAGTATCGGGATAATGATGGCAATAATGATGATGATGCCTCCCATTGTGGGCGTTCCTCGTTTGGAATATTGACCCTCTAAGTCGAGATTCCTAATTGTTTCACCAATTTGATACATTTGCAACTTCTCTATAATGCGTCTGCCAATGATGGTGGAAATAAACAAAGAAAACACCAACGCCATGGACGATCTGAACGAAACGTACTGCATCAATCCCGTGCCAGGGAGGTTGAATTTATCTAAATATTGGAAAAGATAGTACAGCATATCATGTGGGTTGTTATTCTATATAATTTATTTAAATCGAAAAGCATTCATCCACTACTTCTTTGTCATCAAAATGGTGTTTCACGCCCTTAATGTCTTGATAGTTCTCGTGACCTTTGCCAGCAATCAATATTACGTCACCAGACTTGGCCAAATTGCATGCCGTTTTAATGGCTTCTCTTCTATCGAGTATGTTCAATGTCTGCTTTTTTTGTTCATCGGTAAGCCCTGTAAGCATATCGTTCAAAATATCCTGTGGTTCTTCAAATCTGGGGTTATCCGATGTCAAAATTACTTTATTGCTTCGATCAACAGACTCACGTGCCATTATGGGGCGCTTCGTTCTGTCGCGATTCCCACCACAACCCACCACAGTTATTATCTCACCCTTATTGGCAAGCACCTGATGAATGGCTTCTAGCACATTCACCAGAGCATCGGGGGTGTGTGCATAATCTACAATGGCTGTCACATTATGAGGTGAACGTATCGTTTGAAATCTTCCTGCCACTGGTTGCAACGAGCTGAGTGTAATCAGCACATCCTCGGCCGAAAGACCTAAAAGAATGGCTGTTCCATAAACAGCCAAGAGGTTATACACATTGAATACACCCACAAATTGAACTGTCAATTCACGTCCGTTTATTTCTATATCTGTTCCATCGAAATGTTTCTCAAAGATGCGTGCTTTGTAGTCAGCCAATTTCTTTACTGAGTAAGTATATTGAGAAGCCTTTGTGTTTTGCAACATCACTTTACCGCTCTTGTCATCAATGTTGGTTAGTGCAAACGCAGATTTGGGAAGGTTGTCAAAAAACAGCTTCTTTACATTGAGGTAATCGAGCATGTTTTTATGATAGTCCAAATGGTCTTGTGTCAAATTGGTGTAAACTCCTCCCACGAAGTGCAAAAAATGCACACGGTGTTGATGAATGGCATGCGAACTAACCTCCATAAAAGCGTATTCACAATCAGCGTCAACCATTTTACGTAACAATCTGTTCAGTGATATTGTATCGAGTGTTGTAAGAGATGTGGGATGAGCCTCATCGTTTACATAATTGCAAACCGTAGACAACAATCCCGCAGAATAACCCAGTTTACGCACTAAATTGTATAAAAGTGTGACAATTGTGGTTTTGCCGTTAGTGCCAGTAATGCCTATCAACTTAAGCTTTGTTGATGGATTTCCGTACCAAGCAGCTGCTATTTCAGCAAGTGCTTTGGCACTATTCTCAACTTGAATATATGTGACGCGCGAGAAATATTCTTCAATCACTGTTTTGTCATATACCACCACTATTGCACCTTGCTCTATGGCTTTGGATATATAATCGTGACCGTCGGTGCAAATTCCCGCAACAGCAACAAACAAATAGCCCGACTTGATCTGTCGTGAATCTGAACATATATTTTTTACATTTATGTTTCTATCTCCGTGTATGGAGATAATTTTTGTGCTTTGAAGAAGGTCGTTTAATTTCATTTCTCTGTGCTTTTTTTATTGCAACACCAATCCTATGGTTGTGCCTTTTACTATTTTTCGTCCAGGCATGTATGATTGTGAAACCACTTTGCCTGAACCAGATAGGTTTACCCTCAATCCTGATTTTTCTAACAAGTATATTGCATCACGTGCCCCCATCCCTGTAACATTCGGCACTAGATTTTCAATCAATGTAAGTTTTTGAGGAACAAATGCATTGCTGTCGTTTTTGATTTGCACCCACTCTACGTTTTTCTCAGGTGCTTTTGGGGCATAGCCCAATTCTTTTAGCACCAGTTTGTTCTTTGACCATAGTCCACTTTTTATTGTGGGTAGTTTTGATAGTGTGGAATCGATACGGCAATCATCTACCATCATACGAGTATTCTTAACGAATGTTTGCTCTGCAATATTCTTGAAAACCATGCCTGCCATTCCACCACCTGAGGGTATTCCTTTTGGTTTTCGTATTCCTACAAAACAAGTGTATTTTGGATCGTCCGCAGGGAAATATCCACAGAATGAAACAAAATGTCCACTGTATCCACCTCCAGAGGCAATTTGGGCCGTGCCCGTTTTTCCTGCAATGGGGAAATATTCCGATTTGACAACCTTGGCTGTACCGTTTTCGATTACACCCAATAGCATATCATGTACCATATCTATTGACTTCTTAGATGCAATGGATGAGTTGACAACCTCTGCCTCAAACTCTTTTGTTAACTTGCCATCTTTGTATAACTCTTTTGCAATAAATGGTTTTATCATTTTGCCATTGTTTGCTAATGCATTGTAAAACATGAGTAGGTAAATAGGAGGCACTTGTGATTCATAGCCAAAAGACATCCATGCCAGCGTTGTTTTTGACCACGGATTAGCTTTATCTTTAGGGTGACGTATTTGCGATGTGCCTTCAATCCCTTTTAATGGTACGTCCCATTGCAAACTTCTGGTCAATCCCATCTTGTCGATGCGATTAATGAACTTTTCGGGATTATCCTCGTATGCTTTTAGTGCAATTTTTGTCATTACAATATTAGAAGATATCTCCATTCCCTCCTTCACTGTCAGATACCCTTTGTCTTCACCACGGGTCCAGTAATGGTCTCTCACTACTCTACGGTTGTGAGTGTACAAACCATTTCCAACTAAGAAGGAATCGGTCGGTGTAATAGCACCATCCTCAAGTGCTGCAAGCACAGTGACTGTTTTGAAAGTCGAACCTGGTTCATTCATGTATGAAAACACATTGGGATTGCCCTCTGCGTATACACCTGTCCGAAGTCTATCAAGATTAACAATGCCTTTTATCTCGCCTGTCTTCACTTCCATAATCACGGCACAGCCCGATTCAGCATCTATCTCGATTAACTTATTTCGTAATGCCCTTTCTGATATATCTTGGATATCAGCATCTAAAGTTGTTAAAATATCATATCCATCTTGAGCAGGAATCTCCACAACATCCATCCATTTGCCTTGTATCTTCTGCCTATTCTTTACTCCAGGAACACCACGCAACAAAGAATCGAATTTCAACTCAAGCCCACTAGCACCACCCATGCTCATATCTCTGTAAATACTACCAACTGTACGTGTTGCTAATGAGCCAAATGGTTTTTTACGAGAGTTTTTCTCTTCTGCTATCATTCCGCTACGGTTGGATTTCTGATTTAGGAAAGGAAGTTTCCTGATCTCTTTAAGCTCTATATATGAAATGTCTCGTTTAATCAGTCGTACATAACGCGTGCGTATTTTGACTTTCTTATCAACACCTTTTGCTTTATTGGAAGCTATTTGTTGTTGCTCATTTTCTTTTTGTTTATAGGCATTAAGCATTATCGAACGATATTGCCCAGCTGATCTATCAGGGAACATTGTCGCAAGACTTTTAGATAATGGTTCAACATACTTTATAAGCGTGTCTTTTTTCATGCCTTCTGCCCAAAAGTCCATATAGATACCATACAGTGGTTCACTTGAGGCGAGGAGTTTACCATTGTGGGTAAAAATATTTCCACGTGTAGGAAGAATCACCCTATCACGGATAACAGTTTCTTTTTCTCCCACCTCACGCCATTTCTTACCCTCTGGTGTAAAAATAATCTTAGCAGCGTAAAACAAGATGAGTCCACCAAAGAGCAGCATTAAAGCCACAACAAAACCATAGCGGTTTAAAATATTTCTTTTTTTGTTTACATCTTTACGCATTATATCTTCCTCCTCATTTTTGGATGTAATAAATGGGTTCGTTAGATATTTTAATCTCCAAGCCGTATTGTGAAATTTGTTTTTCTATTTCAGTTTGACGACTGGCTTGAGTTAGATTTGACGAGATAGTTAGCGATTCATATCTGGCATCTTTTAGTTCGTGTTGTAGTGATTCTATCTTCGACATTTTTCGCAAATAAGAGTAACGATGACTTATAAAAACAAAGATAATGATGAGCAACATGACAAAGAATCTCATATTGTTGATGATGAAGTTCTCTGTAAGAATGTTCCCACCAAACACACGCACAAATGATTTTCTTATTTTTTCAAATTTCATTATAGTTGTAATTTCTCAGCAATCCTCAACTTGGCACTTCTGGATCGCGGGTTTCTTCTTTGCTCTTCTTCAGTAGGTATAATCACCTTTCGGTTGATAACCTTTAAGTCTGTTATTGGATTTCCATAGAAATCCTTCACTATCTTCCCTTCAAAGTTGCCAGATCGGAAAAAGTTTTTTACTACTCTATCCTCCAATGAGTGATATGAGATAATACACAATCTGCCTTCTGGAGCTAAATGATCTTTTGACTGTTGCAGCATCTCTGATAAAGCGTCAAGCTCTTGATTTACCTCTATTCTTAAGGCTTGAAAAGCCTGAGCTAATATTTTTCTCTCTTTATCTCGTTGAGTATAACGCTCAATTATCTCGAGAAAGTCATTAACAGTTGTAATCGGATTTTTTCGTCTTGCAAAAACTATTGAGGAAGCTATCTTTCGAGCCATTCTCAGTTCACCATACATATAAAATATGCGGGATAATTGCTCTTCGTCGTAGTTATTTAAAATATCGGCTGCGGTTTGCTTTGCCGATAGATTCATGCGCATATCAAGTTGCGACTCATATCGGAAAGAAAAGCCTCGTTCCTCATCATCGAAGTGATGAGATGACACTCCCAAGTCACCTAATATGCCATTTACTTTTTCAACACCATAATACTTCAGAAAATTCTTCAAATATCTAAAATTACTTCTTACGAACACAAAACGTTCATCATGTAAAGTATTTTCATATGCTTCAATATCCTGATCAAATCCAAATAATCTTCCATTCTTCCCTAATCGTGCCAAAATCTCCTTAGCGTGCCCCCCGCCTCCAAAGGTAGTATCAACATAAATACCATCGGACTGAATATTTAATCCATCGATGGTCTCTTCTAATAACGCTGGTATATGATAATCCGTCATAGCAGATTTGATAAAAGTTTTATTCCATTAGTTTTTCTATTTCATTGGCGAAATCTTCAGGAACCATAAGCGGTTTTTCCAACTTTTCTTTCGCCCATATTTCAATAGTGTTATCTACTCCTAAAAAACGAACTTGAGAATCAATTCCTACCAATTGTAAATATCTTTTAGAAATAAGAATTCTGCCGCTTGCATCCATTTCTATACGTTCGGCATCCAAAACAAATTGGCGAAAGACCTGTTGTTTAGTTTTATTCCATTTATTTAATTTACTGCGTAATGTTTCAATTTCTTTTTCCCAAACAGAACCAGGGTAAAGTACCAAGCAATCTTGAAAAATGTCCTTCCTTAGAACTAACCACTCCTCATTTTGAAATTCGAGAAGTTTCCGAAAAGCTGCAGGCACAAAAATACGCCCCTTTGCATCCGCTTTAGCTTCAAAATTTCCTAAAAACTGATTCATTTTCTACTTTTCTTGGTAATAAAAATTGATATACGGTGTAAAATTACTAAAATTATCCACTTTCCCCCACATTTCAACACTTTATTTGTAAAAAAGTTATCAACAATTGCATTTATTTTAATATAAATCTCATTATCATAACTTTAAATCGAATAAAAATCATTTGTAGCCAAATAGAATCAGCTCATTCTAATAAACCATTCATAAAACAAATAAAAAAACACACATTGATTTATCCAATATCTGAGAGTTTAGTATATTTGTATGTTTTATAGATAACACATTTACAGAAAAGGAAGAAATTTTGTTAGAAACAGATAAAGAAACTATGAATCAGAATGAGCCTAAAAAGCTTGACATTGATGCGGTACTGAAATCTAAAGCAAAGAACCATTACAATAAAATTCCAAAAGTAGCTATAAACTATTTAAAGCGCAAAGTTCATCAAGATGAATTAAATCATATTATTGAAATTTATCGTGATGAAGATGGGACTGATTTTATGAAAGCATGTGTTCAGTATTTCAACTTGAAACTCAATGTAAAGGGTGAAGAAAATATTCCTGACACTGGCAGCTTCGTCTTTGTAAGCAATCATCCGCTAGGTGGATTAGATGGTATATGTTTGGCTGCTGTTTTAGGTGAGAAATATGATAAGAAGATTAAGTATTTAGTAAATGATATCTTGCTAAATATTGAAAACCTAGAATCTATATTTGTACCCGTTAATAAACACGGCTGGCAAGCAAAAGATTCTGTTAGAGCTCTAAATGAAGCATATGAATCGGACAATCAAATTATAACTTTCCCTGCAGGCTTATGCTCACGTAAACAAAATGGACAGATAAAAGACTTGCAATGGGCAAAAAGCTTTGTAACAAAAGCACGTACTTTCAAGAGAGACATTATCCCAGTTCATTTTGAAGGAAGAAACTCCAATTTCTTCTATAATTTATCAAACTTAAGAAAAAAGATAGGTGTAAAAATGAATATAGAAATGCTATATTTATCTGACGAAATGATGAAAAAGAAAAATGCTGAGTTCACTATCACATTTGGAAAACCGATTCCGTGGGAATCATTAAATAACACTAAAACGCCTTTACAATGGGCACAAGATATTAAAGATTCTGTTTACAAATTGAATCAGATTTGAATGAAAGAATTATGACAAGAATTATCGATCCAATTGACAAAAAACTCTTAAAAGAAGAGTTGACTCCTGATAAACTAATGCGTCCAACCAACAAAGATAACAATGAGCTTTATATATTTACGCATCATGACTCTCCCAACTTAATGAAAGAGGTAGGAAGACTGCGAGAAATTGCATTTCGATATTATGGAGGAGGAACAGGTTTAGCCACCGATATAGATAAATATGACACAATGGACAATCCGTACAGACAGTTAATTGTGTGGGATCCAGATGAAGAGGAAATATTGGGAGGTTACAGATTTCTTTGTGGCTCTGATATTACATTCGACGATAAAGGCAAACCAATACTAGCTACTTCTCATTTGTTGAATTTTTCTGAAGAATTTATTTTAAATTATCTTCCATATACAGTGGAGTTAGGCCGATCTTTTGTTTCTCTTGAATATCAATCCACCCTAAGGAGCCGCAAGGGAATTTTCGCATTGGATAACCTTTGGGATGGCTTAGGAGCATTGTCCGTAATTGATCCAACATTAAAATATTTTTTCGGTAAAGTAACAATGTATGGAACATACAATAAAAATGCTAGAAACATGATCTTATATTTCTTGCAAAAACACTTTCCTGATAAAGATAAACTTATTACTCCAATTGTAACTCTTGTAACCAATACTGATATCGAAAAAATGCAAAATTTATTCGTCGGTAAAACATTTAAAGAAGATTATAAGATTCTCAACCGAGAAGTGCGTGCTTTAAAACTTAATATACCTCCATTAATAAATGCGTATATGAGTCTATCCCCTTCTATGAGAGTCTTTGGAACCTCAATCAACGATGAGTTTGGCGATGTTGAAGAAACTGGTATAATGATTGAGATAGAGCAAATATTGGAGGATAAACGTATTCGTCACATTGAATCATATTTAAAAAATATGCCAACTAAACGATTTATGAAACATCTGAGTAATCTTATACAAGGAAATAAAAAAAAGAAACTCTAAACAAAACATCATTCTCCGAAAGATTTTCTAAATGTATGATAAATATTTTGCTTAAGATATCATATTTGGCTATATATATATCAAAAACTTAAATTATTTCATCGCTTATTCTTTTATTAATTCCACAATGAATCAAGTGTAACAGTTAAAACAACCATTTACTCTCTGTCGGAGGCCAGTCTATTTGCTAACAACCGATAACATCTTACTTGTATTCCACTCTCAATAAAGCTCGCATAATTTTTTATACTATCATTCTTTCTGGAGGGTTTGAGTAATGAATCATTCATCGTAGATTATCCTAAAATTGATTATGTGTGACAGATGTGTTAGGGCACAAAAACCAAGGTCATGATAATAGTGATGACTTTAAATGGAGCTTTTTTTTATGTCAAAATTATAGTAATAGGTTTGCATGAGATCATTTCCTAGAGCCCGAATGATATATATTGATAGCCTTAATTATGATGAAATTGCTTAGCGATAATTTGAGTCACTATTTTTTTTAGATCTCACTCTAGTAATGTAAAAGTCACTTGGGAATGTGGATTTTCGTCTATGCACAAAAAGAAATTAAGTTTAGAAAACAAATTTCTTATGGCAAAGGTTAGTAGCCAATTTAATCAAATTTTTAACTTCTATCTCTGCTTTTTTGTCGATTTATAAAAACTCTCGATCTTTTATATTTCCATTTAACTCAAAAGAATAATAAATTAATCAGATAATCTTCTTATCATTGTAAAATGTTATCGTGGATTTATAGTTATAAAAACAACAACTGGAAGTTATAAATTATTACCTACAATACTTTAATATAAAAACAAAAAAATGAAACGTCTGTATCACCTATTATATATTTCATTGGGATTGCTTTTCATAAGCTGTGTCGGAGTAACATCAACAAAAACCAAGAAAGTGCATGATGAAATGATATGGCAAAAGATAGCTGCATTTTTCGAACCTCCCACAGAGTTTAAGAATCAATATGGTGATTTTCGTTCACCTCTTTTATTTTACAATGGCGACACGGTTAAAACAGAAGATGATTGGAGAAAAAGAAAAGAAGAGATTCGTTCAAAATGGATGGAATTAATGGGTGAATGGCCTCCTATTATTGAAAATCAGCGATTAGAAATTATAGATACAACTTATCGAGAAAACTTCATCCAACATACTGTTAGGTTTTATTGGACACCTAATCAACAAACAGAAGGTTATTTGCTTATACCTAACATCACAGGGAAAAAGCCAGCAGTAATAACAGTCTTCTATGAACCAGAGACAGCTATCGGATTGTCAGGAAAGCCATATAGAGACTTTGCTTATCAACTTACAAAAAGAGGTTTTATTACTTTATCATTAGGTACTACACAAACCACAAAAAACAAAACATATTCAATCTATTATCCTAATATTGAAAATGCAACTATGCAACCTTTATCAGCATTAGCTTATGCGTCAGCCAATGCATGGGAAGCATTGGCAAAGATAGAAGATGTGGATTCCACAAGAATAGGAATTACGGGACATTCCTATGGAGGTAAATGGGCAATGTTTGCTTCATGTCTGTACGACAAGTTTGCTTGCGCAGCATGGTCTGACCCAGGAATTGTATTTGATGAAACAAAAGGATCAGGTGTAAACTACTGGGAACCATGGTATTTGGGCTACTACCCGCCACCTTGGAAAAACACATGGAGCAAAATTAGCACAAGCAATCATGGACTATATCCTTATTTAAAACAGGAGAAAATGGATCTTCACGAACTTCATTCATTAATGGCTCCACGACCATTTTTAGTATCTGGAGGATCAGGTGATCAAGTTGAGAGATGGAAAGCATTGAATCACACTATTGCAGTAAATCAACTTTTAGGATATGACAATAGGGTCGGTATGACAAATCGTGTTGAACACTCACCCAATGTGAACTCAAACCAATCTTTGTATTTGTTTTTCGAGTGGTTTTTGAAATAAGCATAAAAAAACAAACAACATAATGCAGAGCTGCACATGAGATTTTTTAAGTATAAATTTATTTATGTGCAGCATGATTTTATTCAGGTATTGTAATGAAACAATAGTATCAGTTGCAAGCTGCTGGCAACCAATACATCTGGGTTACTACATTCTAAATGCTATTTGATACACTAATATATAAAATACACTCCTTAATACAAAGAGTAAATCTGTATTACTCAAATCTGAATATTTAGAATAGCAAATTTGCTGATTTGCAACAAGTCTTATTAATATTACTGTAAAGTGGGTTTGGTATATATTTTGTAGCAATGTATCTAAGTTGTGATGATTGCAAATAAAAAAACAAACTCTTTGAGATTTATAATTAAAAATCAAAGAGTTTGTCAATATAGTTCAATGAAAAATCAGACCTGAGTGCCCGTTCTCTAAAACTGTCTTAAGTATAACGATATAATAAATTTATCCTCTATATACAACAACACAGTTCTTAAACTATTTGTTTTTAAGCACTAAATCACTCATTCCATTTATTATAAGAGGTTCAACCTTCTTGCTCCATTTAGCAGGTAATCCATATACACGTTGTGC
>JAQVZQ010000124.1 GCA_028708095.1 Dysgonamonadaceae bacterium | reverse complement strand
GCTCCTCTGTACTGTAATAATATTCATCTATTGATTGGAAAGAATTGGCAACCACAGGAAGATAGCTCTCCAGCGCTTTGTTTATAGCACTCACCGACCAAACAAACATTCCCGAATTCCATCTGTAGCAACCATCTTCAATAAACTGCATAGCAGTATCATAATCCGGTTTTTCCTTAAATGATTTTACTTTACTAAACGAAACTGAGGTGTCCTCCACCTCAATATATCCATACCCTGTTGATGGGAACGATGGAGTTATGCCAATAGTCAACAAATGCTCATGTTCTTCAGCATGACTCAGGCTCTGCTGCATCACATCTGAAAAAGTTTTAGTATCCAATATCAAATGATCTGCTGGTGTCACCACCATCACTGCATCTGGATTTTGTTTTTTCAGTTTATATGATGCATATGCAAGACAAGGTGCAGTATTTCTTCGTGAGGGTTCTAACAACACTTGATCTTCATTAAGTTGAGGCAATTGCTCCAAAACAAGATCCTTATAAATCTCGCCAGTTACTACCATAAAATTTTCAGTTGGAATGAACGATGCAAATCGTTCGAAGGTCATCTGAATAAATGTTTTCCCGACACCCAGTATGTCAACAAATTGTTTTGGCTTAGCAGTTCTACTCAATGGCCAAAAGCGGCTGCCAATACCACCTGCCATAATTACACAATAGTGATTTTTATTCATGATTTATGATTATGTTAAATATATTATTTGTTATATTCTGTTTTTTAATTATTTAAAGAAGCGTTTTGAAGCTCGAGAGCACAGTATATTTGTAGTTGCATAATTAATTAATACAGATAGCCTGTGTCCCATTTTTCGAAATTCTACTTCCAAAGATAACAAAATAATGAGAACAAAGTTTAATAAAAATTGAGGATAACAGTAGATAAAGATGTTGGGGTTGTATAGTTAACAATCAAAAAAGGACAAACACAAGGTTTTATCCTACATTGTTTGTCCTTAATCCACTATTCTTCTAGCTTAATATTTAATTTTTAACTTTCTTCTTTTTTGCTTTTCCTTTATGCCCATAACCATAGCCATAACCATAACCATAGCCACTATGAAAATCACTAACGTCATTTATCAACAACAACATGTTTTTCAATTTACCACTTGTCATCAAATTATTGGCAAATTTCAAGCTCGCTTTGCTTGAAAAGTTGGCACGACACAAATAGACATTGGCATCAGCTATACGATTAATTATAAGCGTATCGCTTACAAGACTCACAGGAGCACTATCAACTATGATATAGTCGAACTCGGGGCGCAATGTTTCGACCGCAGCATCTAATCTATCGCGTGACAACAATTCAGCAGGGTTTGGAGGTATTGGTCCTGCAGACAAAACTGATAAGTGCTTACTTATAGAAGAAGTACGCACCAATTTCATCACATTATCTTCATATCCTGATAAGTAATTGGTCAATCCACTATCATTGTCAATACCTAAATATTGAGAAATACGTGGCAATCTAAAATCTAATCCCAGCAACAATACCTTTTTGCCTAACAAAGCCAAACTAATAGCAGTGTTAAGGGCAGCAAATGTTTTACCCTCTGACGGGATAGTCGATGTAAATACCACTACCTTATCCTCTTTCTGATTGAGCGACATCATTAAATTGGTTCTAATCATTCGGAATGCCTCATCTAATTCTGTAGTAGAGTTCTCTGAAACAGCAATATTGCCATCCGCCTCTACATCATGTGAAGGTATTTCACCCAATACAGGCAACATACTCAATCTATCAACATCACCACGTGAACGTATCTTATATTGAATTAAATCCATTAAATAAATAATACCTACTGGAAGTAACAATCCAAATAATAATGTTGCTAATAAAATAATCGGCTTCTTCGGATGCACCATTCCTTCTCTGTAAGCCTCGTCGAGTACTTTCGCACTATTTGCAGTTGCTGCCAATGCCAATGCATTCTCTTCGCGCTTTTGCAACAAAAGCAAGTAAAGACTCGCTTTAATCTGTTGTTCTCGTGCAATTTCCGTAAATTGGCGCTCTTGTCTTGGTACATCTCCAATTTTTCCACTATATAATTTTGCTTGATTGCCAATATTTCTACGTTCAATAGCCAATCCTTCGCGAACACTTGAAATAGATGAGTTTATGCCTTTACGTAATGCATTAATTTGCTCATCAAGTTTTTGCATTACTGGATTATTGTCCTGCATACTTTTTGATAAACGTTCACGCTCTGCCAACAACTTATTATATTCATTAGTTGTAGCAGCTAATGTAGGATCTTGTACCCCAATATTACTAGGCACTGGTTTACCCTGATTATCAGGATTTTTCACATATTCATTCAGACTATTTACAATAGAGAGTTGGGTTTCAGCTTTCACTAACTGTTGTTCATATTGACTACTTTGTTGCAAACTCTGCATCAGGTCGGCTTCCAAATCTGTCATTCCTTGCGAACGTTTGTATTGCTCCACCGATCCTTCTGCACTGCTCAACTCTTTATCTATTATATCCAGTCTTTCGTTAATGAAAATTTTTGTATTCGTAGCTTCTAAGTTTTTGTCCTCAATGGTTTGAAAATTATAGACATCAACTAATGTGTTTAAAAAATCTTTTCCTTTGTTCGGATAGGATGTCTTAAGCGTCAGATTAAGAACGGAAGATGTTTTGGTAGCAGGTTGCACTGTCAGGTTACTTCTGTAAGCATTAACCGTCGAGGCTGGTCGCATAATACTTATTTGTAAGGGGTTGTAGTATGGCTTGGCCCCCTCGCGAAGCATAAAACTAATAATACCTCTAGGGGTATTAAGTAGTGCTGGCAAGTTGGTCAATTTGGTATCATACACCTTGTCACCAATAGTACCTTTAACAGTTATACTATTATCTTTATTCAATTGGGCTGAAAAATCTATTCTCTGTTGTAGCGTATCTAACCCATCCCCATCCATAGCTATAATAAATGGGCTTTCTGTATATAAATCGTTCGAACTTATTCGCCCTTGCACAATATAAGATGTATGAAGGTTGAGTTTATCGATTACTGTGCGTACTGCAGTTTTAGAACGTATTACATATGTTTCGTTCTCAACATTGCTAATTCCACCCATCAATTCAAGGCCATCCAACGATCCAAAACCACCCAGACCTCTTGCTGCACCACCACGTTGATTTTTCTGATCTTTTAATATAACACTAGATGTTACATTATATACTGGCACTGTATATCTAAAATATAAAAAAGCAAGTGCCATAGCTATTAACAAACTCACCACAAACCATTTCCAATACTTAATGTATTTAAACAGTATTTCCATGATGGATATTTCATTTTCTTCTGGCTGATTGCCGATAGGTTGAAGATTGATGTTTTGTTGTTCCATAAATTTATTTAAATAGCGGTAAGGTATTAGATAAAATGGGTTAGCGGGTAGCCATTATTTTTAAAACGTAATCCATTCTTTTATCAAATACTTAAAACCTATTTTATCTAACTATTATTGTTAATCTGTCTTTGTGAATAATGTGTTTCTTTATTTATTTAAAAAAACATTTTCTATATATTTAAAAACTACATTTTAATAAGAGCTGTGTTTCAACTTCTATCTTAGAATATTAACAACCAGCCCTGCGATACTTATCAATATACTTGCTCCAGAAATCCATAACGATGTAGCCTGACCTATTTCAGAGTTTTGTGCTTTCACTTTGTTAGGTTCCACATATACTACATCATTCTGCTGCAAATAGAAATCATCGCTAAAAATGACATTCTTGTCATTCAGGTTAATCTTGATTATACGCTTGTTACCTACAGCATCTTCTCGAATTATTTTCACGTTATCCCTACGACCCCATATAGTCATATCACCTGCCATAGCGAGCGCTTCAAATATGTTTACCTTCTCGTTCACAATTGTGAATGTGTTTGGTCTTGCTACTTCACCAACAACCGATATTTTATAATTTACAAATTGAACCGTCACAATAGGAACATCCTTTATATAGTCTCTCAACAATCCTTTAATTTTCTCTTCGGCCTGATTTTTAGTTAAGCCGCCCAACGAAATTTGGCCTATTACTGGGAAGTTTACATAGCCACCATTATCTACCAAATATGTTTGCAATTGAGGTTGTCCATATGTAGCTATTGATGAAGTATAACTGGGAGTAACCAAGTTAAATGGTCTCACCGCTTCTGGTTCGGTAGCAGTAACTGTGATCGTTAGTAAATCTTTTGGCATAATGTGCGCATCATACATCACTTGAGTTTGAGATATATAAGCTTCATTAAAAAGACTATCATTATCATCTTGCAAATATGCAACATTCTTACTTGATCCACAACTTATCAAAAACACCCCTAACAACGATGTTAGCAACAAATAAAATAACTTCTTCATATCAGAATTAGATTAGTTTCCATATTAATTTACAAAAGTAGGAATAAAATAGGATAATAACACCAAAACTATATCGTTTTTATTTGTTTTGTTTGTTTTGCATCATTAAACACAAAAAACAAATGTAAAAAATAAATATAAATGAAGCAAAAGAATGTAATAAATAATGCCTACCAGAAAACTTGAAGTTTTGAGTCTTTGATGAGAAAAGGGCAAAGACAAAGCCTGTTCCGCCTGCACGGAAGCTTTCGAAGTTTTTGAAATTAAGGAACTGACGAACGAAGTAAGAGCAGAGGCAAAGCTTGCTTTGACTATGCCTTACAAGTAGGAAGAAGACAAAGTCAATTTGCTTTAGTAAATGATTGTTTCAAAAACTAGAGTAACGCAGTATATGCTCTTTTCTTGCAAAGACTAAGTGAAATGGTATAGTGTTATTTTAAAATCTAAAACTTTTGCTATTTGCATACAAAAAATAAATAGCGAATAATAAAAATGCACAACATATATTTGACTATTCATAAACAACCAAATCTTTGAAGAAATAGATTCGGCAAAATAAAACTTCGATATATTTAACTCCAAGAGCATTGCATAGTGGAAAGCAATTACACACTTTAGTAAACAATCTCCCATCTTAGTTGTTGCATAGAGTAAGAATAACACATAAAAGAATATATTTCATGAAAGATTTAACCGACTTATTCAACAGCGAATTTAAAAACCTATATGCTTTAGAAAAAGAGTGTGCGGAAATATTTGAGGTAGTTCAAGCCGAAATAAAAGACCCCGACCTTTTACAAATAGCTGTTGATCTTGTATTAGAATGCAACAATCAATTAGACCTTTTGCAGCAAGCATTGCGCGATAATGATATTAACCCTGGAAATACAACAGACTCTGTTGCACAAGAAATGATAGAAAACTTAAAAGATATATCAGCAATGAAAATTCCTCAAGAAGTAAAAGATGAGGGACTTCTTGCTTCTTTTAATAGATTGAATTATTACCGTATGGCATGTTATGAAAACACATACGAATTGGCGAAGAAATTGAAGTATGAATTAAAAGATTTGTTTTACTACGAAAAATAAAAAACACACTTACCCATATGAACATTGAAACGCCGAATTGATATTTTTCCATTTCGGCGTTTCAATCTTTAAATTATCCTAGCTAGTTGAACTCCTCAATACTTCAACTCTCATATTCACATACAAATTATTGATACTGTTTTACTATATTAAAAATATGATGTTTTGTTTTACTGTATGATTAGTATTTAATTTCTCAGACTGATTTCAGCCCTTTTTTATACTACAGTATTGTTTAGATGTCAGTTGCAGCATCACCACCACAGCTAAACATTCCATTCAAAGAACTTATTCTATCCGTAGAATCTCTGCTCAGCCTATCCTAATAGGTTTCTCCTGCAATTTCTTACTCACACACCCCCCAGAAACTCCTTATTTTATACAAGTTTCACTTAACAACGTTACAAAAGAGAGATATTAAAATCAGTTTAGTCTCAAGTAAGCCATAAAAAAAGTCTATTTCTTTCGTTATGAGACTAAATTGATTTGAAACACTCCCTTCTGTTTCAATTTCGCACCAAAAACTTTTATTATAACGCATTATTGTCGATTGAGTCACCAACTTTTACTTTTTTGTCGAGTCAATTAGCAAATGAGTCGACATAATTGTCTTTTTTCATTGGTCAACTCACTATTGACCGACCAAAATTCACTCCGCTTAACAGACAACAGTTAAATGAGTGACCATCGGAGGCTTTTTTACTCACTAGTTTAACAATAAAGTGTTGTTTTGCGACAAAATGGTCGGCCAATATGTAATTTAATTTAATTTCGGGTGTAGATGATTACTTTCATTTCTATATAGAAGAAAAACACAACGGTTTAGTAGAAAACAGCTAGTGGAAATGGCAATGTAGGGATAAATATGCTTAAAAGTATTTGTTATAGTGCTTATAATCAATCAAATCGGTGACGTAAACTTATAACAATTGATATATGCGAAGAGATTGTTAGAGTAATGAACACCAAAAAGACACTTATAAAAACTATTACGCAACGATAAGATGATTCTAAACCGAAACGACGATTCTCAAAGCCATGTCGAAAAGTTTAAATGCTATGATGCATTAAAATATAAATACATTACTCACACAAAGAAAAAATCTGTAGTGCTCAAATCTGTGTTCGAGAATCTCAAATTGTTGATTAGCAGTAAGTTTTTAGAAAACAACTGCAATATTGATTAATAACACCACAAATGAAGACAAAATTTATTTAAACGGAAGTGAACAAATTGAACTAGTGAGTCAAACACCTGCATCAGGAATTTGGTGTAAAACGAGCAGTATAAATTGTGAGAAAAGGTGAAAGCATTGAATTAACAAAAGACGGAGAAACAGTATTTAAAAACCGAGTAGGTAAAATTACAACTCCATCTTCTTTCGTCCAAACCATTATTCATAAATCGTTATTATTGCTTTATTGCTTCAATCAGTTTCGCCACCGCTCCATCGATTGTTTTTTCATTTTCCAACAGTGAAACAAACTTACTACCAATAATTGCTCCAGAGGCATTATCACAAGCAGCATCGAAAGTTGCTTTGTTGGATATGCCAAATCCAATCATACGAGGGTTTTTCAGATTCATTGCATTCACACGTTTGAAATAGGAAAGATTGTCCTCACCAAAAGATGATCTCACACCTGTCACAGAAGCTGTCGACACCATGTATATGAATCCTCCAGTATGCTTATCAATCAAGCGAATGCGATCATCTGATGTTTCGGGAGTAATCAGCATTATCATGTGCAAATTATGTGCTTCAGCAATTGATTTATAACTCTCAAGGTACTCCTCAAATGGTAAGTCAGGAATTATCACTCCATCCACACCACAACGTTTGGCTTCAGCACAAAACTCATCGAACCCAAATTGCATAATGGGATTGAGATAGCCCATCAACACCAAAGGGATTTGCACCGATTTCCTTACCATTGACAGTTGGTTAAAAAGTAATTTCAAACTCATTCCATTTAGTAATGCTTTGCTACCAGAAGATTGAATCACGGGACCATCCGCCATTGGGTCGCTAAAGGGAATACCAATTTCGATAAGCTTCACACCATTCTTTTCCAGTGATTTAATTACGGAAACTGTATCATTTAGGTTTGGAAACCCAGCGGTGAAATAAATCGATAAAACTCCGTTGGTTTCTTTCTCAAAAAGCTTGTCTATTCTGTTCATTGTTTCAATGATTTTATAAATTGTTCGATGGATTGTATGTCTTTTAATGCAGGCGAAAGTTCAAACTTGCTGTTGATATCAATACCCACACACATTGGATTATCATATTCTTTGATTGCTTGCACATCATCTGGGCCAATGCCACCACTTAGCAGAAAGGGCGTGTTACCCCTATGGTATTGCAAAATGTCCCAATCAAATTGTCTACCCGAGCCACCATATTCGGAGGTATGTGTATCATAAAGATAGAAATCGCAAGTACCTTCGTATGTAGCAACTTTTTCAAAAGGCAAGTTGTCAGCAATACCAAAAGCTTTCATTACCTGAATATTGTCATGTTGCCCTAATTGTTTACAAAACTCTGGAGATTCGTCTCCATGTAGTTGCACAATATCTAACCAATACTCGCCCACTTTCTCTAATACGGTTTCCATACTTTGGTTTACAAATACTCCTACTCTTTTGGCTCTTTTGGGCAGCAAAGTAAGCTGATCACCAACATATCGTTTGGAATGAGGATAGAATATAAATCCTATCCAATCTATGTTCAATGCTTCTACTGCACGAATGTTTTCGCCATCGCGCATACCACACACTTTTATTATTGAAGAACTAATTTTCATATATCCTATTAATAAATTGTTTGAGTGACTCTCCTGGATTTTCTGTTTTCATAAAGTTCTCGCCTATCAAAAAACCTTTGTAGCCAGCTTGTCGTAATTCATATACTGTTTGAGGATCTGAGATACCACTTTCAGATATCAAAAGTGCCTCTTTAGGCAAGAGGTCAATCATTTGGTGTGATTTTTTTATATCGGTTACGAATGAACCTAAATTACGATTGTTCACCCCAATCATATTGTTTAGGGGCGATATATGGTCTGTTTCAGTTTTGTCGTGAAGTTCCAATAGCACATCCAATCCCATGTCCATGGCTATTTTAGTGAACAATTTGCACTGTTTTGCCGTAAGTGCAGCAGCAATCAGCAATATGGCATGGGCACCATACATTTTGGTTTCGTAAATTTGATATTCATCCACAATAAACTCTTTGCGCAATACTGGTATGGATGTCATGGAAATGGTTTGTTGCAAATCGGTGATAGCACCTCCAAAATAATTCAAATCTGTAAGAATGGAGAGGGCAGCAGCTCCATTTTTTTGGTATTGTAATGGAATGATCGAGGCATCAGCAGATTGATTAATCCACGATTTGGAAGGAGAGCAACGTTTAAATTCGGCAATTATGCCATGTGAAGAACGCAACAAAACCTCTTTCAAAGAACGTGAAGTATGAGATTGCATCTCAATTCGTTTCTCAATTTCTTTTAGTGGAAGCAACTCTTTTTGTTTGGCTACTTCTGACCTTTTGTGAGCAATTATTTCGCTTAATACATCTTTCATTTTTTCAACTGTTTATATCAATGAATTTATTTAAACTCTTCAGTGCTTTTTTTGCAACAATGGATTCTCTTGCTATATCAATGCACTCTTCAATAGTTTTGTTTTCTTCCATTAATTGTATGGCAAAGGCAGCATTTAGCATCACAACATTAGTTTGGGCTATAGTGCCAGTAGTACTCAGTACATTATTAAATATTTCTACGGCCTCTTTGATGGTGTTACCACCATAAATGTCTGATTCTTTTATTCTATCAACACCTAGCTCTTCGGGATGGTAAAGATGTTCACCGTGATTGGAAATAACTTTGAAGTCACCTGTTAGTGAAATCTCATCGTATCCGTCCATACTGTGTACAATGCTAAATTTCTTATTGTTGGCTTGATAGATGTAGCGATACAATCGCGATAAAGACAAATTATAGACGCCCAGCAATTGATACTCAGGCTCAACGGGATTGACCAAAGGCCCTAACACATTAAAGAATGTGCGAACGCCCAAGCTCTTTCGTGTGGGAGCAACTGCTTTTAGTGCGGGACTAAACAAAGGTGCATGGAGATAAGCAATACTTGCTTGGTCGAGACTTTTGCGTAAGACATCAACTTTGGTGGTGAATTTCACTCCTTGTTGCTCCATAGCATTGCTTGATCCGCTAACGGATGTTGCTCCATAATTACCATGCTTTACCACAGGGTAGCCTGCACCGGCGACAACAAAACTAGCTGTTGTTGAAATATTGAATGTATTCTTTCCATCACCACCTGTTCCCACAATATCAACAGCCTTGTAATCCGATAAATCAATCTGGGTGCGCATTTCCATTAAAGCTTCACGGAAGCCTAAGACCTCATCCACTGATATGCTACGCATTAAGAATATGGTGATGATGGCGGAAAGTTGGGTCTCGGGAACTTCACCGTTCACAATGGCAGTGAGTAGTTCATGTGATTCTTCAAGCGAGAGGTATTGGTAATCGAGAAGCTTTAATAGAATATGTTTCATATATATATTGTTGTTATTTAATTTTCGTTGGCGAGTTTGCAACTCATGTCTGCTATAAGCAAATATGCATTTTAAATATTGTACATCTCTGATGCCATATCAATGGCTTTTTTCAATCCTCTCAATTTATTATTCACCTCTTGCAGTTCGTTTTCATCGTTGCTCATGGCTACTACCCCTGCACCGGCTTGATACCATAACTCGTTGTTGCGACTCACAAAAGTACGAATAGTAATGGCTTGATTGGTATCTCCATTAATTCCGATAAAACCTATACATCCACCATACGCACCGCGATTGTGTTCTTCAATATCCGATATCAATTGCATGGCACGTTCTTTTGGTGCACCCGAAAGAGTTCCAGCTGGAAAAGTATCGAAAAAAGCTTTCATTGGGTTGCTCTCCTTTTTCAATTGA
>JAQVZQ010000450.1 GCA_028708095.1 Dysgonamonadaceae bacterium | reverse complement strand
GTAATTTACCTTGATCAAAGGAACTTTCATTAATAACAGCTATGAGTTTATCTTTTTCTACCGAATCAGGATTGTCTAAGCAGAGACAATCATTGGTTCTTTGAATTGCTGATTCAAAAACTTTTTCAAAAGCGGTAATCACAAATTCCTGTCCTATTTTTTCCATATCCTCCTCCTTTAGTAATAGTGGATCTATCCACTCAAGAGCTGTTAGATCATTGTAATCGATCTCCTCAACTTTTTCTTTATTCACTATTCGGATGCATGCATCTACAGCTTTTTCAAACTTTATGTTGAATTCCTGCAAATCTTTTAAAACGACATTGAAAGAATATGTGCCTTCAGGTATATCATATTCCGGTAATAGCATATTAAAAACATTTTTAAAATGGAAAATAATTAAATTTATAAGACAATCACTATCGGTTTCCCTTTGCGCGGTTGTGTGTTTTGCAGAGCATTTGGCAGTTGCTGATATCGGTAGCTCCCCCTTTGCTCCATGCTGCTACATGATCGGCATCCATATCTTTTAGCGACCATACCCTTGTTTTGTTTGCATCGTGTCCAATAGCACAAAAAGAACAATTAGAAACACCCTGTTCCTGTGCAGTGGAGGTTTGTTTATTATAAACTATACGCTTGGTAGCATCATCAAAGACACGAATATCCAGTAAATTAGTATCTTTGGATCCACCCAGAATGTACTCAAACACACCACGACGATTTTTCACATACGGATCGGCATACAATGCTCGCAATTGTTGCGATACTTTTTGTGGGTCATACGGGTTTTTGCGATAGGTTTCATACATACGACCCCACTCTAATCCACACATCTCCCGCTCTACATCGTCAAACACAGACGACACCCAATCGATAACGGTGTTGAAGTAGTTTTTCAGCTCGTTTATATTATCATCGTAGCGGTGCTTGCTCATATAAGTGCCGACATTTCCCTTACTTACCCATTCGAGTGCACGCTCCAAAAAGTCTTGTCTGTTTGCAGAACCTCTAATATATGCACTCCATTTCTGCACATTGGCATTCAGGCTATTGCTAAATTCCTCTTTGGCAAGAGTTACAAACGGACCGGAATACACAGCATTGAGCAGCTCCTGATTGTTGAGCGGTATGCCAACAATATTAATGGTTTTGAACCACTCTTTTATTTGGCTTTCGGTGCCTTCGCATTCATAAATAAGCAGTTTGGTGTTCAATATCTTTTCCTGCTTGTCTTTGGCAAGTCCGTCAAAATATTGATGCATTCCGTTTTCATCTAATATAGCAAACTTGTTGGTGACGAACCTCCCAAAACTGGTAATGCGCTGCTGGCCATCCAATACTTCAAAATGGCTATCGTTTACCTTGTTAAAATAGATAAGTCCAAGAGGGTAGCCTCGGAGCAAAGAGTCGATAACTGCCACATCTCTTTTTCCATCGGCATAGATGTAGTTTCGCTGAAATTCCGGTTGAATAGTAAGTTTTCCCGACAGACCAAACAAGCCACGTCCCTCATACTCGTTATAGACAAAGCCTTTGCAAATATCTTCTACTGTAATTTCTGTTTGTAAAGTGGTTTTCATTTTATAAGGATTATTGTATTCTTCATTTTGATGGTGAAAGATGTTTGATAAGGATACGACTGTACATTCTTTTACCATTTATATAGCCTCTGTCTATTTTTCCAGACCAATTAGAGACAATCAGTTTAGGTAATAATCCCTCTTTTACGTCGTAATCACAACCAATTATCTCAAATTGCTCAGGAGAATATTTATCCAAAAAACTGATTGGTACCCACATTATCCCTGCATAGTCACTGGGAATGGCAGAAGTGTAGGGCACTTCTATGGCATCATAGTTGTCGTAGCGCTGATACTCTTTGCCTTGTATCTCTTTGCGGCGACTATACTTAATGTTGTCCTCCATTGTCATTAAAGGAAGTGGTTGGTGACGGCGACCGTGATCTAAATTTGTGAACCAAGTAACATTTCTAAACTTCACCAATCCTGTGGCGTCGTCATAAACTCCTGAAGCATACTCTCGGTTAGCAACAGTTGAAAAATAGGCGTTGCCTCCAGTAAAACCATTACCAAGCCACATTTTATTATCCCGAATCAGAGGAAACACCTCTTTGTAGGTAATGGCATTCAAGTTGCCAATAATTAAAAATTCTTTTTCAGCCTCCACTATCCACGCTAAAAACTCTCTGAATAAAGAGAAAGGAGGATTGGTAATGATGATATCCGCCTCGTCGCGCAATGCAGTTACTTCTTCACTTCTGAAATCGCCGTCGCTCTGCATATAATTCCACTCCAAGTCATCGGCATCAATGCGTCCATCACCCCATGTGTCGTGCGACAACGTAAATATTTTACCTTTAATTTTTGTTTTTTCTTTACTAAAATAGGGTTGAGCCGTTTCAAAAAGTGTAGGTTGATAAGGAGTTTTGTAATTTTTGCTTTCGGGGGCATAGCTTGTGCTGATAAGCTTTTTGACTCCAAAACGCTCAAAGTTTTGGGCGAAAAACTTAGTGAAGTTAC
>JAQVZQ010000123.1 GCA_028708095.1 Dysgonamonadaceae bacterium | reverse complement strand
TGAAACAAAACAAAGATTGATTGAACTGTTAGATGGTACTGATATTCCTATCATTGAAGATGATGTGTATAGTGATTTGTATTTTTATGAAGAGGACAAGGATGACTTGAAAACTATCAAGGAAATTAATCCCCAAGGAATAGATGTATGTTATACGGGTTCCTTTTCTAAAATAATTGGACCTGGTTTGCGTTTAGGGTGGATGCTTGTGCCTGATGCAATTTATGATAAATGCGAATTGATAAAGCAATCATTCGATGCTTGTTCACCTAGTTTTACGCAGGTAATTGCCGATAAGTTTTTACAATCGGGCAAAGCGGACAAATACATCGAGACAGTAAGGGTTGAGTATAAAAAACGTGCTGAAGCAATGATTGGCACCCTAAAAGAACACCTACCCGATGGAGTATCATTTACTGCTCCACGTGGTGGTTTTTATATTTGGCTTCAATTACCAGAAAACATTGATTCAACAGATATTCTTGCAAAAGCTATTGATAAAGGAGTTGTATTTGTTTCAGGAAAAACATTTGACCCACATGGCGAAACAAATAATTATATAAGGCTCTCGTATTGCAATACTACTGTTGAAAAGATCAACAAGGGAGTCCCTTTGGTAGTTAGTGCTATTAAAGAGGCTTTGAAAGTTAATTAAGACTTTTACTGTGTGGTATTAATTCGATTATATATGTAGATTTATTCTAATTGATAAGAATAAATCTCTTATATTTGTGAATGTAGATTTAATAAATAAAAAAATATTAAGTCAATAAAATACAGCTTATAAGAAAAGTATGAAGCAAAAACATTCACTACTTGTTTTTTTAGTACTACTTACATTTTCTTTTTTAATAAGATGTGAGAAAAAAGACATACAAGAAAAACCAATACCTCCTTCAAATCAATCAGATGAATGGAAAGTAGGTGTAGCACGTCATATTATAACCCCTCGAGAATTCATTTGGATGGCAGGATATGCCAGCAGAATATCTCCATCTGATGGCAAGTTGCATGATTTATGGGCTAAGGCAATTACATTTGAGGATGCACAAGGAGTGCGTTCAGTTTTGATAACTACTGATCTGTTGAGTATTCCGAAAGACTTCTCGGAGACAATTAAGAGTAAAGTTAAAGAAAAACATGGATTAGAAAAGTCTCAAATTATTTTAAGTTGTTCTCATACTCATACTGGACCTGTTATTGCAAGAGCATTAGAATATATTTATCCAATGAATTCAGATCATTGGAGAAAAGTTGAAAAATACACAAAAGAGTTGGAAGTGATACTACTCCAGTTAGTCGACGAGTCAATGAAGGAGTTAATACCTGCAAAGATATATACTCAAAATGGTATTGCTCGTTTTCAAGTTAACCGACGTAATAATAAAGAATCTGAAATAGGAAACATTGTAGAATTTAAAGGACCCAATGATTATGCGGTTCCTGTTATCAAAGTTGAGGGATTAGATAAAAGTTTAATCGCTATTATTTTTGGTTATGCATGTCATCCAACAACATTGTCGATAAATAAGTTTTCAGGTGATTATCCTGGTTTTGCACAAATAGAGTTAGAGAAATTATATCCCGGAACTATGGCAATGTTTTTTCAAGGAGCAGGAGCAGATCAAAACCCTCTTCCACGTCGCACCATCCCATTAGCCATGCAATATGGAAATCACTTAGCATCTTCTGTGGAAAGTGTATTGTCACAAAAAATGATAAAACAAGACAGTAAGTTAATTGCTAAATACATTGAAATTGATCTCCCATTTGATGACCCTTTATCTTTAGAAGAGTTAAGAATAATATCCACAAGAAATGATTATCATGGAAGATGGGCACAAGGTATGATTGATGACTATCATAGAGACGGCTATTTTATAAAATCATATCCATACCCAATCAGTTATTGGGAACTTGGCAATCAAAAGTTATTTGTTCTGGGTGGAGAGTCCGTAATTTTTTATAGTATAAAGCTTAAAGAGATTTTTGGAGAACAAGTTTTCGTTATGTCTTATGCAAATGATGTAATGGGGTATATTCCATCGAAGCTTATTTTAAAAGAAGGTGGCTATGAAGGCGACACTTCACAGCGTGTTTATGGTTTACCTGCAAAATGGGATATGACAATAGAATCTCTTATAATCAATGAAATAAGTAAATTAGCACTGGATAAATAAATGATTTGCAACTCTGACTACTATGAAATATATAAAAATAATGATATTCTTAATGTTGGTTTTTACCTCTTGTTTATTAATATGCTGTAGTACTAACAATCAAAAAGTCCTTGAAGAAGAAATAGTGGAGAACGTGAAAGAGAACGAGAAAGATTCAGTTGTTGATGATGCCGATACCCCAAGTAATCAAGTTATGACACTGGGTACATATGCTGGTTTGCCTAGACAAAGCGACGGAAGAACAGATATTATTACTCTCATAAATCAATTAAATGATCTTAATGCAAACACATATAATTGGTTAATTTGGAAAGGCGATAAAGATTGGGATGACTTAATTCTGTTTTTGCCATGGGCTAAACAACATAATATATCTGTTTGGGTTACTCTTGTTCCACCCTCTGAATCAAAGCCTAGATACAAATGGAATTCAGAGCCGTATGGAAAAGATTATATAAGATGGGCAAAAGAAATAGCAAGACTAAGTAAAGTATATCCTAACTTGGTAGCTTTGAGCATTGATGATTTCATACTCTCTAATCTTGACACTTTCACTCCAGAATATCTTGGTGAAATGATCAAGGAGTTCGATAAAGTTAACTCTAATTTGAGTTTTATTCCTTGTGTGTATTACGACCAAGTCACACCCGATTTTGTAAACAAATATAGCTTTTTAATTGACGGAATACTTCTTCCTTATAGATCGGAATCAAATGTAATGAATTTGCAAAACCCCGATTTAGTACAAAGTGAGGTTACACACATAAAGTCATTATTTAAAGAAGAAATGCCTATTTATATTGATGTGTATTCATCCGCTCACTCTAAGCTTGGTGCATCTACACCAGCTTATGTTGAGAAAGTTATAAAGAATGGAGGTAAATATGGTGACGGGATTCTAATATATGTACACCCTAACCCATCAACTGAATCAGAAAAATACAAAATAATAAAAGATGAGTTTGCAAGACTATCAAATTTAAAAAAATGATAGTGTGGTAGCAATGAAAATTAAAAAATATAATTTTTATAAATTACAATTATTATGAAACAGATAAGAAGTTATTTATTTTCAGTTTTAATTCTCACTGCTTGTTTTTCGACAAGTTGTGGTAGCACTAAAGAGAACAATAAAGGAACGGTTATAATTGGCACTCAAAGCCCAGTGATGATTCTGGGAACTTATGCCGCTTTACCCAGATTAGAAAACGGAAGAGCAGACATTCCAAAGCTCATTTATCAACTGAATGATCTTAATGCGAATACATATAATTGGTTGATTTGGACGGGTGATAAAGATTGGGATGACTTAAAACTATTTTTACCAGAGGCTAAAAAGCATAATATATCAGTGTGGGTTTCACTCGTCCCGCCCTCAGAGTCTAAACCTATATTTAAATATAGTTCAGAACCATATGGTTTGGATTATATAAGATGGTCAAAGGAAATTGCCTTACTAAGTGCAGAATTCCCAAATTTAATTGCATTCAGCATTGATGATTTTGTTCATAATATTGATCCTAAAAAATATACACCTGCATATACACCAGAATATGTTGGGAAAATGATGGATGAGATTGATAAAGTTAATCCAGACTTGAAATTTATACCTTGTTCGTACTATAAACAAATAATAAAAGATGATTTTGCCAAAATTTATGGACCATTAATTGATGGAATACTTTTCCCTTATAGAGCTGAATCAGAAGGAGCAAATTTAAATAATCCTGACTTGATTGAGAGCGAGATTGCACACATAAGAACATTGTTTGAAAAAGATTTTCCTATTTACATAGATCTTTATTCAACCGCACACTCTAGACTTGGATCAACTACACCAGCTTATATTCAAAAAGCTATAAAGTATGGAAGTGAACATGCTGACGGGGTTCTAATATATAAACACCCTAACCCAACATCGGATTTAGATTCAGAAAAGTATAAAATAGTAAAAGATGGGTTTGCAAGATTATCTAATTTTAAAAAATGACAGTGTAAAATCAAAGAAACTAGGAGGTAATCTTTAGCTATGTCTTATGCAAATGATGTAATGGTATATATTTCATCGAAGCTTATTTTAAAAAAAGGTGGCTATGAAGGCAACACTTCACAGCGTGTTTATGGTTTGCCTGCAAAATTGGATATGACAATAGAATCTCTTATAATCAATGGAATAAATGATTTAGTACTTGAATAAAAATAATAAATTAAAAAAAATATAAGTATGATTATTATGAAGCACATGAAAAAAGTATTGTTTCTAATCTTAGTTTTTACCACTTGTTTTTTAATTAGCTGTAGTAGCAACACCCAAGAAGTACTTGAAGAAAGCGAAGAGAAAGTGGAAGAAAAAGAGGAAGAGGAAAAAGAAGAAACGGATAAAGATGATGCAGATACAACAAGCCAACAAGTAATGACTTTGGGTACATATGCAGGCTTGCCTAGATTAAGTAATGGAAGAACTGATATTACTACTCTCATAAATCAATTGAATGATCTTAATGCAAATACATATAATTGGTTAGTTTGGCAAGGCGATAAAGATTGGGATGATTTAATTTTATTTTTACCATTTGCTAAAAAACATAATATATCTGTATGGGTAACTCTTGTCCCACCATCAGAGTCAAAACCTATAGCCAAATGGAGTTCTGAGCCATATGGTTTGGACTATATAAGATGGTCAAGAGAAATAGCTTTGCTAAGTAAAGTGTATCCAAATTTAACAGCTTTGAGCATTGATGATTTTGTCCATAATATTGATCCAAAAAAATATACACCAGCCTTTACACCAGAATATGTTGGAAAAATGATGAAAGAGATTAATAAGGTTAATCCAAAATTGAAATTTATACCTTGTTCGTATTACAGACAAATTACTCAAGATTTTGCCAATAAATATGGTTCGTTGCTAGACGGGCTGCTTTTTCCTTATAGAGCCGAATCAGAAGGAGCAAATTTAACAAATCCAGACTTGGTTGAGAGTGAGATTGTTCACATAAGGTCATTATTTAAAGAAGAAATGCCTATTTATATTGATGTGTATTCTCATCCTCACTCCAGACTTGGAGCAACAACTCCAGCTTATGTTGAAAAAGTTATAAAGGATGGAGGCGAGCATGCTGACGGGGTACTAATATATATACACCCTAATCCGGTATCATATTCAGAGAAATATAAAATAATTAAAGACGAGTTTGCAAGGCTATCAAATTTAAAAAAATGATAGTGCAAATTTAGAATAAATCAAAAATATAAATTTAACAATACATGATTATTATGAAAAAGATGAAAAATTATTTATTTCCAGTTTTAATTCTTATTGCTTGTTTTTCGACAAGTTGTGGTAGTAATAAACTTCAAAAAGGAAAAGAGAGTTTGATGACTCTCGGTACTTACGCAGGTTTACCCAGATTAGAAAACGGAAGAACAGACATTCCAAAGCTCATTGCTCAATTAAATGAACTTAATGTAAATACATATAATTGGTTGATTTGGACGGGCGATAAAGATTGGGATGACTTAAAGTTATTTATGCCAGAAGCTAGAAAACACAATATATCTGTATGGGTAACACTTGTTCCCCCCTCAGAGTCAAAACCTATAGCCAGATGGAGTTCAGAACCTTACGGGCTAGACTACATAAAATGGTCTGAAGAAATTGCAAAACTAAGTATAAAATATCCAAATTTAACAGCTTTGAGCATTGATGACTTTGTACATAATCTTAAAACATATACACCTGAATATCTGGGTGAAATGATTGAGGCAATAAATAAGGTTAATCCAGATTTGAAATTTATACCTTGTACGTATTACAGACAAATTACTCAAGGTTTTGCCAATAATTATGGTTCGTTGCTTGATGGACTCCTTTTCCCTTATAGAGCTGAATCAGAAGGAGCAAATTTAACAAATCCAGACTTAGTTGAGAGTGAGATTGCTCACATAAGATCATTATTTAAGGAAGAGCTACCTATTTATATTGATATCTACGCTCATCCTCATTCCAGACTTGGCGCAACTACTCCAGCTTATGTTGAAAAGGTTATTAAAGATGGAAGCGTTCATGCTGACGGAGTGCTAATATATATACATCCTAATCCAACAACAGATTCAGAAAAATATAAAATAATAAAAGATGAGTTTGGTAAGTTGAAAAGGAGTGGTAAGAAGTAAGTGGTAAGCAGTTTGCAATTTAGCCCAATGGCTACGCCTTGGGTTAAATGGACAACTGTTGTATCAGAGCCCTACTACGAAATGAAGATATAGAATTGTAAATGGTAGTAAGTGGTTAGTGAGTGTGCAATACAGAGTTAATATTAAGCCGAACGGGTTATTAAAATAAAATATGAGTCCACTCCGAAAACCCTCAAATGAGTGAAATTGACTTTTCGGAGTAGACTCAAATATAATTATTATGAAACATATGAAGAAAAAATTATTTTTCATCTTAGTTTTCACCGCCATTTTTTTGATAAACTGTGGTAGTGCTATTGACGTAAATAAAGAAAAAGAAGATTTAGTAGAAGAAAAAGAAACGGTTTTAGATGATAAAGATGATACACCAAGTCAAAAAGTAATGACTTTGGGTACTTATGCGGGCTTACCTAGATTAGGTAACGGAAGAACAGATATTCCTAAGCTTATTTCCCAATTGAATGAACTTAATGCAAACACATATAATTGGCTGATTTGGAGAGGTGATAAAGATTGGGATGACTTGATTTTATTTTTGCCAGAGGCTAAAAAGCATAATATATCTGTATGGGTTACACTTGTTCCACCTTCAGAATCAAAACCTAGGGCTAAATGGAACTCTGAGCCTTATGGCATGGATTACATAAGATGGTCAAAGGAAATAGCTCAATTGAGTGTAGCATATCCTAATTTAATAGCTTTAAGCATTGATGATTTTGCCTCTAATCGTAATACATATACACCAGAATATCTCAAGAAAATGATAAATGAGATTGATAAATTTAATTCGGATTTGAGTTTTATTCCTTGTATATATTATCAATATTTCACTCCTGAATTTGTAGAAAGCTATGTTTCATTAATTGACGGAATACTTTTCCCTTATATGGCGAAATCAGAAGGAGCAAATTTGAAAAATCCAAATTTGGTTAAGAATGAGATAGCACAAATAAGATCGTCTATTAAAGAAGATTTACCTATTTATATTGATGTGTATTTAACTGGTCACTCTGCACATGGTGAAACTACTCCATCTTATGTTGAGACTGTTATAAAAGAAGGGGGAAAGTATGCTGATGGAGTTCTCATATATACACATCCTCTTCCAAACTCAGAAAAAGGTAGAATTGTAAAAGAAGAGTTTGGTAGGTTGAAAATGAGCAGTAAGCAATAAATGATAAGTAGTATGTAAGTTGAGTGAGTGTAAAATATAGAGTCAATCGGTTAGTCAAAAAAATATGATTATTATGAAACATATAAAGAAAAGCTTGTTTATAGTCTTAATTTTCACTTTTTGTTTGTCGATAAGTTGCAGTAGTAACAATCAAGAAGTCCTTGAAGAAGAAATAGTAGAGGAAGAGGAAGAGGAGGAAGAGCCTGACGATACTGACACTCCAAACCCTAAAGTAATGACTTTAGGTACTTATGCTCATTTTCCCAAATTAAGTAATGGAAGAGCAGACATTGTGACTCTCATAAATCAATTGAATGATCTCAATGCGAACACATATAATTGGTTAATTTGGCAGGGCGATAAGGATTGGGAAGACTTAATTTTGTTTTTACCCGAGGCTAAAAAGCATAATATATCGGTTTGGGTTACACTTGTGCCTCCATCAGAATCAAAGCCAATCACCAAATTTAATTCAGAGCCATTTGGAAAGGATTACATAAGATGGTCAAAGGAAATAGCTCTACTGAGTAAAGTATATTCGAGCTTAACAGCCCTAAGCATTGATGATTTTAACCAAAACCTTAATACATACACACCAGAATATCTGGGAGAAATGATTAAGGAGATTGATAAAGTTAACCCAAATTTGAAGTTTATTCCTTGTACGTATTATAAATATATCAAACCTGATTTTGCAGAAAGATATGCTTCTTTGATTGATGGGTTGCTTTTTCCTTATATGGCTCATTCAGAAGTAGCAAATTTAAAAAACCCCGATTTAGTTGAAAGTGAGATAACGCATATAAGGTCATTATTTAAAGAATATATTCCTATTTATATTGATGTCTATTCAACTGCACACTCAAGACTTGGCTCAAGTACACCAGAATATGTTGAAAAAGTTATCAAGTATGGTGGAGAATATGCTGACGGGGTTCTAATATATACTCACCCTAATCCATCTGTTGTCCCTGAAAAATATAAGATAATAAAAGATGAGTTTGCTAGGTTGAAAGAAGTGGGAAAAGGAAAATGATAAGTTGCACTAAAATGTGATTATTATGAAGAGTATAAAGAGAAGCTTGTTTACAGTCTTAATTTTCACTTTTTGTTTGTCGATAAGTTGTAGTAGTTCTACACAAGAGGTTATCAAAGAAAAGATCGAAGAAAAAGAATCTCCTTTAGAAGAAAAGGATAAAGATAAAGATAAAGATGATACTGATACACCAAGCGCTCAAATAATGACTTTGGGTACTTATGCTGGCTTGCCCAGACTAAGCAACGGAAGAACAGATATCTCAACTCTCATAAAACAATTAAATGATCTTAATGCAAACACATATAATTGGTTAATTTGGAAAGGCAACAAAGATTGGGATGACTTAATTCAATTTTTGCCATTGGCTACACAACATAATATATCGGTGTGGGTTACACTTGTTCCACCGTCAGAATCAAAACCTAAAGCTAAATGGAGTTCAGAGCCGTATGGAAAAGATTATATAAGATGGGCTAAGGAAATAGCATTACTAAGTAAAGTATATCCCAACTTAGTTGCTTTGAGCATTGATGATTTCATCCTCTCTAATCTTGACACTTTCACGCCAGAATATCTCGGAAAAATGATCAAGGAGTTTGATAAAGTTAATTCAGACTTGAGTTTTATCCCTTGTGTGTATTACGACCAACTAACTCTCGATTTTGCAAACAGATATGGTTCTTTAATTGACGGTGTTCTATTTCCTTATATGGCTGCGTCAGAACGGATGAATTTACAAAATCCAAATTTAGTTGGGAATGAAATTGCACATATAAGATCAATATTTAAAAGAGAAATGCCTATTTATATTGATGTGTATTCTGCAATTCATTCCAACCTTGGTGCAACTACACCTGCTTATGTCGAAAAAGTTATCAAGGATGGAGGTGTACATGCTGATGGAGTTCTAATTTATGTTCATCCCAATCCATCAACTGAATCAGAAAAATACAAGATAGTGAAAGATGAGTTTGCTAGGTTGAAAGAAGTAGGAAAAGGTAAGTGATAAGTTGCAGTAATTTTCATAATCGAAGCTTATCACCATATTTATTCAGAGCCATTTGGAAAGTATTAACCCCTATTATTCACGTTTTTAGCTTTGCGTAGATGCAAGGCGTGGAACTCCGTCGATATAGACCACTATTTCAAGGAGTTTGCTGGCGATGCAGATGCGTACCCTTCGACAGACTCAGGGACCGATACAAAGTGAATAACACCCAAAAGTGGGTCTTTGCATTGAAATATAATGAACTCGTAAACCTTTGATTACTAATCACTGATACATATATTAATAAAAGAGTGATGAATAATGCGAGTTATATAAGGTGGTCAAAGGAAATAGCTCTGCTGAGTATACTTTAATCTCGTGAAATACTATGTTGCTGTTCATTAATCAATTTGTTCTTTTTACAAACTTAATGATACCCTTCTTAATCTTCGGATAATCTTAATTAGTTATCTTTTATCTGTAGACTAAAAGCAAAAACTGTTCTTTTATAATTAAATACATCATAGAATGATGTTAGTATATCAAGTTATTAAAATATAATGTAATAATTCTAACGTTAGAATTTCAATTCTTAAACATTAAAAGGTCAAATACTAACCCTATAATTGAAACGTTATAAATAAATAATGCTGTTTTAGTACTAATATTTGACTATTTCATCATAAAAGTAGTTATTCCAACATATGGAGGTGATGTTTTAAAGTGTGTGGAAGATAAAATAGAGTCATAATCTAGTAGATTAAGTATAAAGATAGACATTTTGATGTTAGGATGGGGTATTATATATATTTAGAATGACTTCATAACCCTATAATTGAAACGTTAGAAATAAATAATGTATAAATATAACCCTATAATTGAAACGTTAGAAATAAATAATGTTTAAATATAACCCTATAATTGAAACGTTA
>JAQVZQ010000122.1 GCA_028708095.1 Dysgonamonadaceae bacterium | reverse complement strand
TTTGGTCAGTCAATAGTGGATTGACCAATGAAAAAAGATGATTTTATCGACCCAATCACCGATTGACCCAACAAAAAAGCAAAAGAGGGTGACCCAATCGATAATAAAGCACTAAAATAAAAGTAATTGGCACGAAACTGAAACAAAAAGAAGTGTTTCAAAATAATTTAATCGCTCAACGTGATAAATAAACCAGTTTTTGTGGTGTACTTGACGAAAAACTGTTTTGATAACTCTCTTTCATAGTGTAGCGTGGGAGAAACGTTTATGAATAAGAGAGTATTCTGGGGTGAACGTGTATGAAATTGTACTAGGAGGTTGTAAAGCTAAGCTGAGTTGGGATAAAATCAATGGAGGAAGGACAATTGACTACGGAAGAAAAGTACTTAGTCGTAAGTGCAAAGTGATTATTAAGCAGTGAACTATCAATGTTACATAATGTCGACAAGAAAACCCTTTATTTTTGATGGATAAGTAGGGACAGGTCGCGACCTGTCCTTCATTGTCCATTACTATTATGTTTTCCCGATCGCACCATATACAATCGACTTGCACAGTCAATTAATCAAATAACCAACGGTTCAAAGCGCCACAGAAGGATGCATAATAGCTACAGAAAGTATATTTGTTTCAGAGTTATCAAAATGCTGAAATTTGAGCACTTTTATAAACTTCTGGTGTAAACTGAAAGTCTAAACTCTCTTTATTTCTATCAACTTCAATTGTTATAGTGTTTGGGGTCTCCCAATCGATATACTGATTGAAGTTAAACAAATAAGTAAATGCAGTCTGGTAGCTTTTCTTATTTAAAGTTTTAGCTACTTTATTGTACTCTCCCACTTCCCAGAACATGCAATCTTTGTAACCATTTGTATCAGTATAACGAGTCCCTGGATTTCTCAGATTCATAGTTTCATTAATAAACCCTCTGTATGAATCGGTTAGATTTTTAAGGTTGTTGCTTAATTTTACACCCTGAATATTCTTAATTATATCACCTTTTTTAATTCCAGCTAACGCTGCAGGAGAATTCGAGTCAACAAATTCAACTTTAGAGAGGTTTTCGATGTTATAATTAAGTCCTGTATAATTATACTGCAAGAAATTCACTTCATAAGTTCCTAAATTCATATTCCCAGGATAAGGATACTTTAATAAAATAAGTGGCAAGTTGATTTCTAGATAACTTTCTAATCCATAATTAGACTTAACCCTTTCTCTTACTTCACATTCCCAGATCTGAATCATTTTGCCAGGTTCAATAAACTTACGGTCATAAAATCTAAAGCCAAATTCGAGAAAGTAAGGCACTTTTTCATTATCAACTACGTCAGTAGGAGAATAAAGAGGAAGTTTCACCATTTTATTGTTATTAATATCGAACCGCCAGTTTGCCTTATCTTCTGTTTTAACAGTAGTAATAGGATTATAAGCCGGATTATTTTCATAACTATAGAAGGTTTGTATTATAAAGTCAGGATCTTCTTTATCTCTTTTCAGGCCACGCTGAGTTAAAACTTTTTCAAAAACCGCTGATATTTTATTATCAATTTCTGGAGTACCCGCATCAACTGGTGCAAAATCGAAAGTGCGATAATCTGAAAGAATTGATTCTGTATTAGTAGTAATTTTCATGGGAATATGAAATGTTCGGTTCTGAACATCCTCCAAACTGTAAAATGCAAACACAGGTGCAAGTTTAGATTCATCTATTCCTACCCTACTTCTACAATCCTTATCTATTTTGATTGTTCTAAAGTCAGTTTCAAGATTTCTAATCGAGATTTCTATATCACTTTGATTATTATCTAACATCCATGCTTTTATTGTGTGGTGAGGCTTGAGATAAGTACCTTGCTGATTGACCTCTAAAATGATGTCGTTTAACTTTAAGCCTGCTCTTTCGGCTGGAGAACCTGGAGTTATATTAATTATAACAGGTTCACCATTTCCCCAATTCGGGTTATTGCTAATTTCAAAAGCAAAACCAGTACGACAAATCTTTTCTGATTGTGCATTTATGTGTAATACTATAAAGGATAAAGCGAATAAAAATAAAATTCGTCTCATTGTGGAAAAATTTAACATGAAAAACTATATGATATTATTATCATTTGAAACAAAGATAAATGTTTTTTCTCAATAACAATTATTTGAGAGATAATTAAAAGTGACTATAAAAAATATTGTGCCCTTTTTATTTTATCTTTGTATGATTGGAAATTATATCAAAAACTTATGATTGTAGACCATATATTAAATGCATCTTGTTATTTTGATGTGCATCCACGATTTAAAAAAGCATTCAATTTCCTAACATCAATTGATTTTATTGCATGTGATGAAGGCATATATGAAGTTGATGATAACATAAAAATGATAGTTAGCGTAAATACATTAAAAAACAAACGTGATGCACCCTTAGAGACACATCAAAAGTATATTGATATTCACATACCAATATCTCAACCCGAATCATTTGGTTGGAAGTCTGCTAAAATGCTAGAAAAGAATAGCGAAAACTATAACACGGAAAAAGATTATGAATTATTCCCTGACCATCCAACATCCTATTTCATAGTTCAGCCAAAGGAGTTTGCCATTTTCCTTTCAAATGATGCTCATGCACCTTTAATTGGAACTGGCGAATTGAAGAAAATAATTTTTAAAATACTCATAGATTAATACTCTATGAAAACAAATAAGACTACAACTATGCTTGAATTAATAAAAAAAGATCCTTGGTTAAAACCTTTCGAACAATCTATTAAAGAAAGACATAATAAATTTCTATCCAAAGAAAAAGAGATTACTCAAAGCAATAGTATTAGTCTGTCAGATTTTGCTAATGGACATATGTACTATGGCTTAAATCGAACTATTGATGGGTGGACTATAAGGGAGTGGGCTCCAAATGCCACTGAAGTTTATTTAATTGGGTCATTTAACGAATGGAGACAGGAAGACAAATATAAACTTAAGGAGATAGAAAAAGGAGTCTGGGAGTTGAAATTGCCAGCAAATAGCATTCATCATTTAGATTATTATAAACTATTTGTAAAATGGAATGGCGGTCAAGGAGAAAGAATACCTGCATGGTGCAAATATGTAGTGCAAGACAATGAAACATATTTGTTTAGTGGTCAAGTCTGGGAACCAGAGCAGCCCTATCTATATAACAATAAGGACTTTTCACCCTCTACATCTCCCCTCCTCATATACGAATGCCACATAGGCATGGCTACTGAAAGTGAATCCGTTGGCACATATAATGAGTTTCGAGAAAACCTTTTACCAAAGATAAAAGAAAAAGGTTACAACACCATTCAGCTTATGGGCATACAGGAACATCCATATTATGGATCTTTTGGATACCATGTTTCTAGTTTTTTCGCTCCATCATCTCGATTTGGCACTCCCGATGATTTGCGTCAACTCATTGACGAAGCTCACGGAATGGGAATTGCTGTTATCATGGATCTTGTACATTCGCATGCAGTAAAAAACGAAGTTGAAGGGCTTGGAAGACTCGACGGTTCGTATGATCTCTATTTTCATGGTGATGATAGACGGGTTCATGCAGCATGGGACTCTTTGTGTTTTAATTATGGCAAAGACGAAGTAATGCACTTTTTATTGTCAAATTGCAAATATTGGCTTGAAGAGTTTAAATTTGACGGATATCGTTTCGATGGCGTAACATCAATGATATATTACAGTCATGGCTTGGAGGAGTCCTTTATTGGTTATGAAAATTATTATAACAACAAACAAGATCCGGACGCCATTTGTTATCTAACTTTAGCAAACAAACTTATTCACGAAGTTAATCCAAATGCAATTACTATTGCAGAAGAGGTGAGTGGGATGCCTGGATTAGCAGTTGAGCCAAACAAAGGTGGATATGGTTTTGATTATCGCATGGCAATGAACATCCCAGACTATTGGATTAAAACAATCAAAGAAATTAAAGATGAAGATTGGGATCCTTCTGCAATTTTTTGGGAAGTAACCAACAGAAGAGCCGACGAAAAGACCATTTCTTATGTCGAAAGTCATGATCAAGCATTAGTAGGAGACAAAACAATTATATTTAGATTAATTGATGAGCAGATGTATTGGTTTATGTCTAAATTCACACCTTCTATAATAGTTGATAGAGGAATAGCACTGCATAAAATGATTAGATTAGTAACCGCCTCAACAATAAATGGGGGGTACTTGACATTTATGGGTAATGAGTTTGGACATCCAGAATGGATTGATTTTCCTCGTGAAGGAAATGATTGGTCACATAAGTACGCTCGACGCCAATGGAGTTTAAACGATGATATGAATTTAAAATATCATTATTTAAGTGCTTTCGATAAGGAGATGTTAGCATTGATGAAATCAGTGGACAATTTTCAAGACACTGCTATAATTGAAATCTGGGAAAAGAAAAAAGACAATGTTTTAGCTTATATGAGAGAAAATCTTCTTTTTATCTTCAACTTCAATCCAACTAAATCATATACAGACTATGGAGTACTTGTTCCTGAAGGCGAATATAAAGTTGTATTAAACACTGATGAAAAGCGCTTCGGTGGATTTGGTTTCACCGATGACGATATTCATCACTTTTCTCATTTTGATGAATTATACAAAAAGCACCACAAAGGGTGGTTGCGTATTTATATACCAGCTCACTCAGCTGTTGTTTTAAAGAAAATAAGCAAGTAAAATCAAACATACATATTATTATGAAATTATATCCATTAAAATTCGAACCAATCCTTAAGTCCATCATTTGGGGTGGCTCAGAAATCCCCGAATTTAAGAACTTGGCAAACAAAGAGTCTGGAATAGGTGAAAGCTGGGAAATATCGGCAGTTGAAAACAATGTTTCAATCATAGCAAACGGATCTTTAGCAGGTAAGAAACTAGATGATTTAATTGACGAAGCAAAAGGGAATTTATTAGGAAATAAAATCTATGATAAATTTGGAAGTAAATTTCCACTTCTCATTAAATTTATTGATGCCCAAGATGATCTTTCCATTCAAGTTCATCCAGATGATAAATTAGCAAAAGAAAGACATAACTCTTTTGGGAAAACTGAAATGTGGTATGTAGTCAAAGCTAAGTCTGATGCTTTTATAGTTTCTGGATTTAAAGATAAAATTACCCCAGAGCAATATTTAGAAAAAGTAAACGATAATACTTTCACAGATACCCTTCAAAAGTATAAAGCAAAAGAAGGCGATGTCTATTTTCTACCAGCTGGACGTGTTCATGCAATAGGGAGTGGCTGTTTTATAGCCGAAATACAACAAACATCATACATAACCTATCGTATTTACGATTACAATAGAAAAGATGCTCAGGGCAAAGGTCGTGAACTTCATACTGAATTAGCAAAAGACGCCATTGACTATAATGTATATGACACATACAAAACTGATTATAAATCAACTAAAAACAAACCAGTTGAGTTAGTTTCGTGTAAGTACTTTACCACAAATCTTCTGGAACTGGATAACGAGATCAAACAAGACATAGCCAATATCGATTCATTTATTATTTATATGTGCTTGGAAGGATCTTGCCATTTAGAAGACGACAAGGGAAACAAAATAACTATAAATCAGGGTGAGACTATATTAATTCCTGCACAAACAAAACATGTAACAATTGTTCCAAACAAGAATGTAAAACTGCTTGAGACATTTGTAAAGTAAATAAAAGGTCATATATTTTCATGAGAGGAGTAATACTTTTAAATATAGGAACACCTGCGAAGTGTTCTAAAAATGCTGTTGAAATTTTTATTGGAGATATGTTATCTGATCCATTGGTTTTGGATAGGTATCATTTAGTATCTAAATTCTTGGCACGACAAGTTATCGCACCTTTGTCAGCTTCAAAATCATTGGGAAAATACTCTTTAGTTTGGAGAAAAAAAGAACCTGCGATTTCTCCAATTTTATATTACATGCAAGAGATGGGCTCAAAATTGGAAAAACAAAAGAATGTACCCGTTGAAGTAGCGATGCGCTATGGATCACCATCCATCGAACAAGCATTTAATGCTTTATATGAGAGACACCCACAGCTCACCGAAGTTGTGGTTTTTCCTTTATACCCACATTATGCGCAATCCTCCACTCAGACTTCCGTTGAGGAAGTAGCACGCGTATATAACAACAATTCTTATCCCTTTAAGCTTAAGATTATAGGCTCTTTCTACAATCATCCAGCATTTATCGAAGCATTGACAACTCATGTAAAGAAATATTCAACTACTGATTTTGATCGGCTTATTTTTTCATACCATAGTTTACCAGTACATCAAGTAAAGAAAGCATGGAGAAAGGGAAAAGAATTTGATTACGTTTACCAACTGAAAGAAACGAATCAACTGTTAGTGAAGGCTCTCGAAATAAGTCCAAATAAAACAACCTTGTTTTACTCTTCACAAAGAGGAAACAATTGGTTAAAACCATTCCTCAACACTAACATAGCTGATTTGCCGAAACTTGGATGGAAAAACATTGCTATTATAACTCCTGGCTTTACAGTTGATAACTTGGAAACACTATATGACGTAGATATAGAGGCTCGAAATCTATTTATGAAGGCAGGTGGTGAAACATTCACTTTTATTCCATCACTTAATGCGGAAGATTATTGGATAGATGGAATATGGAAAATAATTTCAAATAGCTAAGATGAAAGATTTATCCGATCAATACACCGTTATTATAGCAAAAGGCGAGTTCCCAACTCATCCCCTTTCTTTGTCTTGCATACAAGATGCAAATAATATAATATGTTTAGATGGAGCATTAAAGGCCTGTTTAGAAAACAATATAACACCAAATGCGATAATAGGTGATGGTGATTCAATTTCCACAGAATTAAAAGAACAATATGCACATTTACTATATATTTACACCGACCAAGAAACAAATGACCTCACAAAGGCCATAGCTTTTTGTAATGAGAAAGGAATTAAAAACATTAAAATTGTCGGAGCTACAGGAAAACGTGAAGATCATACCATCGGAAACATCTCTCTTTTGTTAGAATATATGCTGTTTGTAAATGTAGAAATGATTACCGATTACGGTATTTTCACTCCTATCATTTCTGCAAAGAACTTTGACAGCTTTCCTGGTCAACAGGTTTCAATATTTAATATCGATAATACACCCATCACATCTCACAATCTAAAATATCCATTGAAAGAATATGTGCTAAATAATTTATGGATGGGTACATTAAATGAATCGACAAGTACTAACTTCACAGTAGAAACAAAAGGAAGAACAATTGTTTACAGAACACATAAGGCAAAGTAATCTAATTAATACAATTCACGCAAAACCTGCAATGATTTTATCTCAGGAAAATCATAAACATGAATTCTATAATAATCCAATATGTAATTTATTATTTCGTTCCTGTTGTATTGAGACAGTTTCAAAAGATGCATATTATTGAAATTAATTCGTTTAAAGAGATTCAAGAAACGGCTCTCTTGAATATTGAGAAAATGATTATTTATAGGTCTATTTGCCACATACTCCCCATTTAACAAATCGAAAAAATAATCATCTTTGTAATTATCTAAATTGGGTGAAATCCCCAAAAATTGAGTCAGAGAAAACATAAACACAATATGAAAGTTAGCTATTCCTGTTTCTTTTTTCTCCAAAGTAACAATTGACTCTTTTAGAAAATTAAAAATAACTGTGTTTTCATGTGTTTCTTGCAATACTTGGGTAAGAAACTCAGACAAAAAGAAAGCTATTGAAACTTTTAGCAGATTCACATTAATAGAATACAGCGGAAATTGTCGCTGCGCCTCTTTTATGCGATGTATTTGACGGAAAGGAAAGTGTTCAACTTCTAAATTTACCACAGAAAGAGGAAAGAAAAGTGCTTGATTAATCTTACTCTTCTTGCTCTTAGATTGGGGTAGCATATAAGCTGTTCGTCCAAACTCTGAGGAAAACACTTGAGTTATAGAAAACCTGTCATTATATTTCCTCGTGCCTAATACGATGCCCTGTGTTTTGTGGTGCATAAATTATGGATATTTCGTATCAACTACAAAGAGAAGCATTTATCACTTTCTAAAAACGCTTTATACTTTTCTTCATTAAAAATATAATAAACAGCCCTTCTTTTAGACGATTCGGTATCTTTTATATCCAACCTGTCTAAAACATCCATTGAAGCAATTTTATTTCTAAAGTTACGTTTGTCTGTTGGTTTTTGATAAATAGCTTCATATAAACTCTGCAATGCAGGTAGAGTGAATTTCTCACTAAAAAATTTAAATATAACAGGCTGCATAGAAACCTTGTACCTCAATAAAGTCAATGCATCTTCTACCATTTGATTGTGATCAAAAATAAGCTCAGGAATTTCTGTGATGTTTATCCACTTTGCATCGTGCTCTTTTGCTAAACTTGCATCAAATTTCTCTAAACATACCAGTGCATAATAAGCCACAGAAATAACTCGCCCTCCTGAATCCCTATCTGTCTCTCCATATGTTTTAACCTGCTCAATATGTGTATCTTTTTGTTGGGTATAGCTATAGAGTGTTTTTTTGCAGCATCTTCAACATTTTCGTCTTCAGCCACAAAACCACCCATCAATGACCATTCGCCTAACATTGGTTCAACTGTCCGTCGTGTGAGTAATATATAAAGCTCTTTATCTTTAAAACCAAAAACAATACACTTTGTAGAAACTAAAAATGTAGCATTGTCTAAATAATAGCGTGTTTCCATGAATGAAGTGTTTTTATATAAAGAAGTTGGAAATCTATTCACTTATAGACCCCCAACTTCTTCAAAAAAAATTTAAAAGTTAAAGTTTGCGGGCACCATCGCTTATGACAACATCATAAACTTTTGGTTCGTGTCCATACTTGTCTTTAAACTCTGATTTTGCATCTGTGATAAACTGTTGATACAATTCATCTTTGACCAAATTTATTGTACAACCACCAAAACCACCCCCCATAACACGGGATCCAGTTACCTGATGTTTTTTTGCCAAATCATTCAAGAAGTCAAGCTCTTCACAACTCACTTCGTATAATTTACTCATACCATGATGAGTTTCATACATTTTTTGACCTACTGTTTCATAATCATCTTTTTGGAGAGCATCTGAAACATCATGTACACGTTGTGTTTCTTCAATTACATATTGTGCACGCATGAAGTCTTCTTCAGAAATGTCTTTTTTTACTTCATTGAGCATCTCCATAGACGCATCTCGTAAGAACTCAACTTCCGAATGATTCTCTCGAATTGCATCAGCTGCTCTTTCACATGACTCTCTGCGTTTATTGTATGCAGAAGATGCCAATTCATGCGCAACTCTTGTATCTAAAAGAACCAAGCTATATCCCTCTGGATGAAAAGGATAATATTCGAACTCCATTGATTTCGTATCCAATCGCATCAAATGATCTTTTTTTCCAAAAAGAGAAGCAAATTGGTCCATAATACCACATTTCACTCCTACATAATTATGCTCGGTTGCTTGACCTATCTTAGCCAATTCAAATTTATCTATTCCTAAATCGAGCATATCATTTAATGCAAAAGCATAGGTACTTTCCAATGCCGCAGATGAAGACATTCCTGCACCAAGAGGAACGTCACCAGAAAAAACAGTATCAAATCCTTCTATTTTTCCACCTCTTTTAATAATTTCTCTGCAAACTCCAAAAATATATTTTGCCCATCCTTCTTTAGGTAAATCCTCTTCATTTAAACCAAATACAGCTCCATCCTCCAAATCGAGAGCAAAAGCATTTATTTTATCGGTTCCATTTAATTTAATAGCAGCAATGATTCCTTTATCAATTGCTCCTGGAAAAACAAAGCTTCCGTTGTAATCTGTATGTTCACCAATTAAATTAATTCTTCCAGGAGAAGTATATATTTCAGGATTTTGATCACCGAACAAATCGATGAATTTATTTAATATTATTTGTTTTGTCATTTTATTTATGTCTTCAAAAAGTAACCTTAATTTCTATTCAGCTGGAACAGATTCTGGTGCCAAATCTATGGGTATTTCTGGATCTAAATCTTCCACAGAAATATCAGTATTTACATTTTTAGAACCTACCAAAGCATAGAATAATAGATATGCCAATGCTGCAATAATAACCCAATAGCTTGGCATATATCCAGTAATGTCAGCTACCCAACCTTGTAAAGCTGGAATAATTCCACCACCAACAACCATAACCATAAATATTCCCGAAGCAGCTGCCAAGTATTTACCTAAACCTTCAACTGCAAGGTTATAAATACCACCCCACATAATTGAAGTACAAAGTCCTAATAATACGATAAACATTGCGCTAATAGGTACTTGTGCTAAACCAAAGGAAAGTGCTCCAGCAGCAGAACGTTGAATAACTGGTAATGATACAAACATTGATTCAGGTAAAAGTATAGCTAAAAGTATAAATAACAGTCCTACTGAAGAAGCCACAGTCATCATAGCCTTACTTGAAACTTTTCCTCCTATTGAAGCACCTCCCAA
>JAQVZQ010000449.1 GCA_028708095.1 Dysgonamonadaceae bacterium | reverse complement strand
ATCAGAAGTACAGATTATACTAAATGCAAAAATTCAAGAAGGAAGCTACATAGAAATAATGGATTTTCCATATCCAAAAAGCTTATTTAAAAATGGTAAATGGTTTGGAGAAATTAAAATCACACTAGGTTACAATCCACCTCTTGATAGTGATTATGGTCAAGAATATTGTAGAACTAATATCGATTTGAGCTTAGGTACATATTCAGTAGATGAAGAGACTGGTGAAGTTAAATATTCTGGAGAAGTTCCACTTGAAAAGAAATGGTATGATAAATATGAAAAACATCAAGTTGAAAATGGTTTTAAGTGGAATCCGATAAAGGCTTATCATAGAAAAATTTCTAGAGGAATTTCTGGAGATGGATGGAAACTTAGATTGGATTGTGTAGGGCGATTAGGAGTAAATTATGTTGAGCAAGATGTGTTAATTGTAATAAATATAAAAGACCCAGACGGCGGAGACATATATTCAGAAATTATTAATGAACTTACTGAAAAAGCGTTTGTTCATCAAGAACTAATTGTCAACAACAGTATTAGACTTCGCAATTAAGTATTAGTAGTTGTTATTAAAAAAGAAAGTTATCAATTAACTTTCTTTTTCGTTTGTTTCATCAAATAATTGTCTGATATCAATTCCTAAAGCATCAGCAAATTTTCCTATTGTTTCGAGTGAAGGCGTTTTGTCAATTCCAAAGCATTCGAGGTCTCTAACATATCCGTGAGTTAATCCTGTTAAGTCTGCAAGTTCCTGTAGTGTATATGAACGCATAAGTCTGTGTTTTTTAATATTTTTACGAACTGTTAGTGATAATTTTTCTTTCGAATATCGGCTCATAAAAGTTTCAACCTCCTGCATAATACTATTATTACAAAAAAAGCCATTTTAATATGTCGTCTGGCAGAAGTTCTTTGTGTTATAATAATATTGATGAATATAAAATGAATAATGATATTTTTAAAATAAATGAACAACTATAGATAGTAGTGAGTACTCAGTTATATATGTGAATGTAGAATAAAGACGGTAACGGTAAAAATAATAACTGCAACACGATGATTGTAAGTGGTATAAAGGGAATTTTATTAAAAAAGTTAAAAAGTACATTTTGGATAAAAATGGGTGATATATTGGTTGCAGAAAGAGAGAAAAACTCTTTCGGTTAGGCTTAACGAGAAGTATATATAGGGAATACCGATTATCTCTTATTCTAGATTATGAGATATTAAGTTAAAGCTACTATATTTCTCACGAAAAAAGAACTTCGAAGTTCGGCGGATTTTTATTAGAAGAAAGAAAGGAGAAAAATTTATGGATAATAATGAGCAACCATTGAAAATATCACTATCAACATCTGAAATGGAAGTTAAAAAGAAATACTATTTAACTTTAAGCAAAATGTTTATACAACAATACGGAATTAATTTTGCTCTTCTATTAAGTGAAATAGACAGAATTACTTATGCTTGTGAAGCAAATTCTGATGAGCAAGGCTTTCTACAATTATCGTATAATTTATTCAAGAAGGATATTAGATTATCAAAAGAGCAAGTTAAGCCTCTAATTGATAAAATGATGGAATTAAACTTTGTTGAAGTTAAGTATACTCATAATGGTAGAAGAAAATTGTATAAATTAAATAGAAAAGAAGTTGCATCAAACCTTTTCAAACTCATCAATAAATATGATGACAAGAAAAGAAAGTAGTGCAACACGATGAATTGAGGGGCTATCAGGGCAACATCGAGAAAGGCTCTTGCAAATTACTTTGATACCCCCCTATTCACTATTTTTAGGGCTTGTTATAGTGTAATTAATAAAGATTTGAAAGGAAGATATCAATTAATGAAACTGTGTTATAAAAGGCTTTAAAATACATTTAAAAAATATGATATTTACACTTAAGGAAATCAATATGAAGGAAGGTGAAAGAATGAAATTAAGCAAAGAGCAACTTGAAATTATTGGTGAAGCTATAGATTTAAATGAAGTTAAAAAAATGATTTTAGAGAATATAAGTGAGTATAATCAGTTTATTCTTGAAGAAGTGAATATTGATGATGATAAAGATGAGATTCCTAGAAAGGACGATATAAATGGATGTGGTAATTTATGCACGATATAGTTCGCACAATCAAACTGAGTGTTCTATTGAAGGTCAATTGAACGAGTGTTATGAATATGCAAAAAGAAATAACTATAATGTTATTCAAGAGTATATAGACCGTGCTAAAAGTGGAACCAAGGATGACAGAGAGCAATTCCTACAAATGATTGCAGATTCCAAAAATGGACTATTTAAAGGGGTATTAACCTATCAACTGGATAGGTTCGCAAGAAATCGCTACGATAGTGCTATATACAAAAAATAACTAAGAGATAAAGGAATAAGGGTTCTTTCAGCTAGAGAAAACATAAATGAGGATGCTTCTGGAATACTTATGGAGAGTGTACTTGAAGGTATGGCAGAATACTATTCTGTAGAGTTAGGACAAAAAGTAAAAAGAGGAATGGGAATAAATGCAGAGCATTGTTATTACAATGGGGGTTCTGTGCCACTA
>JAQVZQ010000448.1 GCA_028708095.1 Dysgonamonadaceae bacterium | reverse complement strand
GAAGTGGATACTACAACCATAGCCTCATCCGCATTAGCAATAGAGAGACTATTATTCTCCGCTAATAATTCACCCCCATTGTTTTTAACCTGAACTTTTGTAATATAACGAACACCTTTATCCGTATTATGTCCGTCATTCATTTGGCCCTCCATATATAAGGCATTTTCTTTTACAGAAACCGATCCACGCTCAGGACGCGAAAGGCCTAAATTAAATGATATAGCTCCTTTTTTGTCAGCAGTCAAGCGAATAATCATTACATCGTCGGTATGCGACACAAAATACTCGCGATGATAATTAATCCCACCTAAAGTAAAATCTGTTTCGGCTACAGCACTATTTAAGTTAAGGGCACGACAATAATCCTCCACATTTGAATTCAAATTCAAATTATAAGCATATTCAATATCTAAATTACCCAACAATTGAAAACTACCATAAGGAGCATCTTTTCCATTACCAAAAGCTGATCCTTGTCCTCCTGAACGAAAATGTGCGTACATCATTTTTTGTGCTTCTAGATTATTCCCATCTAAGAGCAATTGACGTATCTTAGGTAAATAGTTAATAGCATCAGGATTCATAGCCTCTGGATCTACACTACCCTACCAAATAGTAATATCATTAAGCACAATCTTTTCAGAGGCCACACCTCCATCCGGCATCATACCAATTCTTCCATTACCTAATGGCAACGTTTCTTCCCAAAGTTGAGCGGGTGAGTCATATAAGAGTGTAAGTTCTTGTTTATTAATCTCAGTTGAAGTACAATCGAAAAAAATAATAACTAATAAAAGTATAAAGCATGTTTTGTTTCTCATATTGTTTGTGTTATTTATATAATTATTTTTATTTTATAAGCTCAAACCTTATTATTTCTCCTGATTGCAAATTTACACGAATAAGTTCATTTGTTATATCCACTTTTTTAGATGACGAAAACTCACATCCTTTAAATGGATTTTGCAATAATAATTCTCCACCTTTATCAGATGTGACTTCGACACTGGTGACTTGGCCGTTCTCCATTTTTGCCGAAACAAGAAATGCACCCACAGTTCTTAGTTTATCAAATCGCGCATTCTGCCAATCTGTCGGAATGGCGGGGAACACGTGAATAACACCTGTATGACTTTGTATCAACATCTCTTGAATAGCAGATGCGAAAGCAAAGTTCCCCTCCAATGTAAACGGACGATAGGTGAATCCTGAATGTCCTGCCTTACATTGATCACCATTCACGTGAAATGAATTCTTTAGACAAAAACATTCTGCGAAAATTCTGAGAGTTTCAGCGGCTTTATCTCCTTCAAATGCACGAGCATAAAGATTTCCTTGCCAACTATAAGAGTAACCAGTCCAAGCACGCGGACCTTTGTCTTCGAGTGCTTTCAAAGTGTTTAAAATAATCTTCTTATCATCTTCTCCTTTCGAGAAATCAATGAGTCCAAGAGGGTGGAAACCCATGAGGTGTGAAAAATGGCGATGCGACTCAAAGTAAGGTTCGTCTGGGGCAAACGTTAATCCTGTTTCCATGTCAACGTCAAGCTCGGGCCATTCTGATAGTATTTGCGTCCATTTCGAGGCTTCTTCTTTTTTATTCAACTCTAAAGCCAATTCTGCAGCTTTCTCATAAGTCCATCGTATAAGGGCCAAATCATAATTGGTAGTCTCTGAAAACCATGCTTGAGCAGAATTGTCATAAATTTCAGGGCTTGAACTAATCAATAGTTTCCTCTCTCCATTTTCAGATTTCACAGCCACTTGGTCTAAAAAGATAGCTACATCTTTTATCCAAGGATAAGCCCTCTCCTTTAAGAAGTCTCTATCCATTGAGAATTGCCAGTGTAAATAGAAATGGTGTGCCAGCCAAGATGCAACAGTTTGCCCAAAGGAGTATTGTATCCAGCCTCCCATTGGCTCTCCTTCCAAGGTTGTTACACCTGGTACATTCATGCCCTCAACACCAAAAAAGTCTTTGGTGTATTGTTTAAATGCTGGACGATACTTCCATAGCCAATTGAGGAAGCCCTTTTCAAGATTGAGATAGTTGCCCGCATAAGAAGGCCAGTAACTTAGCTGGGTATTTAAATCGTGATGAAAATCACCCTTCCATGGGGGAAGTTTCCCATTATCAGCAGTCCAAACCGACTGTAGTGAGATGGGAGGCGCATCAGAACGAGCTGCTGAGCCAAGTTTGTACATTTCAAGATAATATTGCTTCTCGAGTAACGAATCAGGTATTTCAATATGTGATCTACTCCAGTAATCATTCCACCATTGTGTATGTTCATTTAAAGAGGTATTTAAACTCTTAGCAATCTCGGTAGAGACTATTTCTGTTGCTTTCTGTGTAGTAGGCCAACCTTTATTTTCAGCCGATACCGACCATACTCCGGTCAGGTCATTACCACTTGTTTCCCAACTGGTATGAATTTGATAAGCAAAATCGCCCCATCCTTTTTGGTCATAGGTAAACGAATTTCCATCTTTAGTAATGCTTCCTTGCTCATAGCCAAGTTGATCTAAATCGCCCATAGACTGATCTACCTGCTGTCTATTC
>JAQVZQ010000447.1 GCA_028708095.1 Dysgonamonadaceae bacterium | reverse complement strand
TAATAGTTTTTATGATTCTTTTTCCCGCGTGATATTGCTTGTTGTGCAGTTATATGTGCTTTTTCTGGATCGGCTTTTAGCAAATACACCTCTGCTAAAAAAGCGTATAAATAATCTCTTTTCCGTCGTAGAAGTAACTGATCTACAATAGAAATTGCCTTCTGATAATTACCTAGTTTTGCTTCGGTATAGGCAGTTAATTCAACTATATAGTATTGATTTCCTGCGGGAATATTCTCTTGCGCTTTTTTATACTCACCACTTAAATAAAATGTTTTAGCTAAATTATATTTTGCAAACTCATCTGTCGGCTTAATACTTAACGCAGTTTGAAATAAATCGATAGCTTGTGGATAATGCCGAGGCAAATCCATGAGTATTTTGCCATGCAAAAAGTTTACGTCAAAATATGTATTACGTTCTTTTTGCCTTTTTATATCGTCAAATGTATCCCATAATTTATGACAGTCTTTGAGGTGGCCTATAGCTTTCCAGTACTCAGCCTTTGTTAGCTTCTTATATGTTCCAGCAACCTGTACATATGCATAAGCCAATCGATATTTAACTACAAAATAGTCAGAATAACGCTCTAGCGCTTTTTCAAACCATTCAATAGCATTATTCCATTCTTTTTGACAATAATATTGATACCCTATCATATAGAGCCACTTTGCGGAAAGTGGCTCTAGTTCATGGAGCTTGAGTAAATACTCAATCGCTTTTTCATATTTTTCAGCGCGCGAAAAGCACCAAGCAGCCCGCTCATAAATGGCTACAGTTGGAGAATCATCTAATAGTTGCGCATATTGAGCAGCTGCTTCTGTCCATTTAAATTCTTTCTCTAATTCTTGGGCAGAATGTATAATGTTACTTTCCATTATACTGGTTGCCCCTGACGAATCAAATCCAATTGGGTATCAGTCAATATTGAGTATTTTAGTGCATCTAGATTTTGATTAAATAATTCAGAGGATATACGTTTGAATGCATCTGTAACGTTAACATTTTTCGCTGTATTCAGCTTAATTTCTCCATGCGAAAACATACAAGCAAGGAAACGATTTTTTCCATTGCCGGTTACGAGCAACTGGTCAATAATTAAATTACCTGTATTAGATCGTATCAGTGGTTCATTTTCAATTTCATCCAAATAATTGAGAACACTGTTATAATCCATACAAATAAGATAGTATTGATCAATATCCAACTGTTTTATCAAATAGTTAACCATAATATATCACATCATTCTTCACATATATAGGACAAACATTTTTTAATTTGTTCGTCAGCCTCATCTTTTGTTCCCATAATTCTTGTGCTGTCTGTTGCGCCAATAATATCACCAAAATGAAAAAGGGTATGTCGGGTGGCATTATAATAATTATAATATCTTTCCAGTTTCTCTCTGGTTACAGCATCTGCAATTTTGGTTGCTGGCAAATAATACTCATGCGTCGTAACATTCTTCTCAAAACATCCAAACATTTGCTTAGACGTTATAATTATACCCGATTTCCCAAACAAATACTTCATATGCCCTTCAAGTGCTCTCAAAGCGGGAAATACGTATTGTGAGTAATCTTCACATTCCACAAAATAGTTTAAGTTAATAATAGCTTGTCGGATTAATCTCTTAATATTCTCCGGGTAATCAGCAGGAAATACCGGACAAATACTCTGTACTCCATTATCAATTTTATCTTTATCTATGCTTTTTCTGTAGGCATCAGCGAAAATGCGTTCTTCCTTTACGCCTATTAATTCATTTATATATGTAATAAATATCTGGAACAGTACGGTATTTGCACCTTGAACCAATAATTTTTTGCTGCTACTGTTAAACAACGTAACAGATAACCGATTGCCATTCAATGCTAACTTGTAAATAATAGAATTGGACTTCTCCGATTTGTCGATTTTAATGTCGGGGTATTCTTCAGACATCAAATCAAGAGCAGCTTGGAGTTCCTCTTCTTTAAAATACGGAATGGTAAACCAGCTATCTCCAGTGATAGGGACGCGAGCGTTATCAGATAAAGCTCTTTTTGCCAATTCATCCGCTTTATCATTATATTTATTATTGCTATGGCCTTTTACTTTCTGAAAGTCCACATGAATTAAACCCGCATATTTACTGTTATAAAGAGAAACAAACATTTTGGCGACATCGCTTTTGGCAGCCCACTCTCCAGATAACCACTTACTTAGACCCTCATAATCATGGTATATTTTTAATTTATCATGACCATTAGAAACTGCCCAATCCATAGCATTGATGACACCTAAAACCTCACCAATAATGTTATTAGAAGAAGTATATTTAGCATTTCTCGCTGAACCACACACTTCATATTCCTTAAAATCTTTATCAACTATAAATACACCGAATGAGTAGCGGTTCCGCTCCTTGTCATAACTTCCATCACAAAAGGCTACAACATAATCATTCGCAACATCTTCTTTAATGGCCTCTCCAACAATATCAACATCATTTAAATATGCTTCGGCTTCGGCCAGAGTTCCAAATTTTTTGAAGACTGGTCCAGAATAACCCTTAGTTGCTTTTTGGCATTC
>JAQVZQ010000121.1 GCA_028708095.1 Dysgonamonadaceae bacterium | reverse complement strand
GGAAAACAATTTTTATAATCAAAACGTAGAGTTAAACTTCAGATCCTCGAGAGAAAAATACAACTATATGTTTGGTGTGAGCATGCAGCCATCAAAGTCTGCCAGCCAAACATTTATTGGAGATTCATTAATTAATGATTTTACGCAAAACGTTATCAACTTTGCACCCATGGCGCAGTTTAATTATATGTGGAGTAGACAAAATAACTTGCGTATCAATTATAACGGAAGCACCAATCAACCATCGGTAACACAGCTTTCATCGGTAGTTGATGTCTCTGACCCATTAAATATCTCATATGGTAATCCTAATTTGAAACCTGCTTTTAATCATAATATGAGGATTAGATATCGCATGTTTGATCCTGAGAAGAACAGGTCGTATATGTTTATGACAAATGCAGGATTTAGTGTAAACGATATTGTTTCGTACAGAATTACAGACAAAGAGACAGGTAAGAAAGAATCTACCTATGAAAATGTGAACGGAAACTGGAATGCAAATGCACGATTTATGACCAATCAGCCCTTAGGAAATATTAAATTTACAGCGTTCTCAATGACGTTTGTCAGTTACAACAATTCAAATGGATTCTCGAACGGAGAAAAAAACACAAGCAAAAGATTGAACTTAGGTGAAACATTGGGGGTAAACTATCGATCGGATTTATTTGACTTATCAGCAAGAGGAAATGTCTCTTACAGTAAAGTCGACAACACATTGCCAGGACAACAAAATCAAGAATACTTCAATTATGGTGGTGGAGCACAAACCACAATCTACTTGCCATTCGATTTCTTGATTGAAAGTGATATTAATTATTCAACCAATTCAGGATATGCTGATGGTTTCGAGCAAAAAGAGTTGCTGTGGAATGCAGCATTATCAAAACAATTGTTCAAACAAAAAAATGGAACAATTAGATTTAAGATTTATGATATATTGAAACAAAAAAGCGACATCAGCCGCTCGGTTACTTCCAACTATATTCGCGACACAACTACCAACACACTTACCAGTTATTTCATGTTCCACTTTGTATACCGTTTCAACATATTCAAAGGTGGCAGAGGAGGTGAAGACACTGAAAGAGGTGGGTTAGGATTAGGCATGGGTAGAGGACAAGGAAGAGGTAGAGGACCACATTAAAGCTTATTGACAAAGATTTAATAGCAAATCATGCATTAAATAATGATAAAAAAAGATATATTTGCAGCAAGTCGTACAAGCATATGAAGAGTAACAAAAAAGCAAACTTTTATTTAGACAATGTATTTATACATTTGACAGTTTGGCTTATTATTTTTGGGCTACCTCTGTTTCTAACAGATAGAGGCCAAGGTATTAGTTGGTCTAACTTTTGGCGTTCTACTTCTGTAATGGTTTCCTTCATTATTGTGTTTTATATCAACTACCTTTACCTCATTGATCGTTTTTTGTATAAACAAAAAACAAAAGAATTCATTTTCATAAATCTGCTTCTTGTTATAGTTGTAGCATCGTGTATGTATTTTGCTCACGACTTTATAATGAGCTTAAACCTTGATGGGAGACCTATGCACAGACGACGCAGGTATATGTCTATGCCTTATGTTTTTATTGGTCGTAATGCTTTCTCATTAGCATTGATTGTTGGACTGAGTGTAGCTATAAAAATGAGTGCACGCTGGGCAATGGTTGAAGCAGAAAGAAAAGAATTGGAAAAAGCGAAAACAGAAGCTGAGCTTAAAAATTTGAAATCGCAAATCAATCCACATTTCTTACTCAACACCCTTAATAACATTTATGCTCTCATCGAATTTAATCCGCCTAAAGCACAAATGGCAGTTGAAGAGTTGAGCAAACTTTTACGACATATATTGTATGACAACAATGAAAACTTTGTGCCCCTTGTTAGCGAAATGAAGTTTATTAATAATTACATTGAATTGATGAGGATTCGTTTGTCCAAAAATGTTACACTAACAACCGTCACTGATGTGCCTTTAGGGTCGTCATTGTTGATTGCACCCCTTATCTATATATCACTTATTGAAAATGCTTTTAAGCATGGAATAAGCGGAAACAAAAAATCTTTTATTGATATTCAACTCCATGAAAGACCAAATGGTGTAGTGGAGTTTATTTGCAAGAATAGCTATTTCCCTAAAAGCGAAGCAGACAAAAGTGGTAGTGGAATTGGTTTGAGTCAAGTAAAGAAACGATTGGAACTACTTTATCCTAATCGATACAAATGGAGCCAAGCTGTTGAAAAAAGTGAAGATGAAAGTGTTTTTATATCGCATTTAATCATTCACACAAAATAGAAAAACATGGAACTAACTTGTTGGATAATTGATGATGAACCTTTGGCAATAGAACTGTTAGAGTCGTATGTTGCAAAGACATCTTTTCTTAAGCTAACAGGCAGTTACTCCAGTGCAATACCTGCTATGCAAGATGCAACCACACAGTCGGTTGATATTATCTTTCTTGACATACAGATGCCCGAAATCAGTGGTATGGAATTTGCACGATTCATTGATGATAAAACACGCATTATTTTCACAACAGCTTTTAGCGAGTATGCCTTAGAGGGCTATCAAGTAGATGCGTTAGACTATTTATTGAAACCCATTACCTACACTAATTTTTTGGTGGCAGCCAAAAAAGCCCTTAAGTGGTTTGAGTTGAAAAAATCTGCTATAAACAAAGCTTCAAGTTCGGGTCTTAGACAAGAAGAAGAGCAAATGTTCGTGAAAGCCGACCACAAATTGATTCGCATTCTTTTTAAAGATATCCTCTACATAGAGGGATGGAAAGACTACGTAAAAATACATTTGAAAGACAAGCCCCACCCTATTCTTTCACTGATGAGTATGAAAGGATTGGAAGAAACACTACCCTCCACCATGTTCATACGGATACATCGTTCATTTATCATTCAGAAAAACAAAATTGACTCTATCAGTAAAAACAGGGTAATAATTGCTGATAAAGAACTGCCAATTGGCGAGTCGTATAAAGAAGAGTTTAATAAAGTTGTTGATGGTGGAATTGAGTAAACTCTTTACAAAGTATTTCTCCACGATTGGTTAAATGTTTATTTGATTTATAATATATCTTAGCTATAAAATACTTAGCGATTCCTTCGCAGACGCAAAAGGTACATCGCTCCCGCACGAATCCTTTCGTGTGGGTTTCTTCAGAAAAAAAATTGCATGATTTATTAATGGCACTGAGGAATATCCGTCTTTTCTCGTTGGTTTTAGTCAACGGATTACTTAATTTTGTGGAGCCCTAAAACGTGAATAATACGGTTTAAATCAAAAAAAGCAGCAAGTTTTTACAACTTACTGCTTTTTATATTATGCAACCTCAAAGGTTTCTACCTAATATTAAGAACTGCTTATTCAGATTTTGGCTCTTCCTTTGCAGGAGCTTCTTCTTTAGCAGGAGTTTCAACTTTAGTTGGTTCTTCCTTTGCTGGTTCTTCCACTTTAGGGGTTTCTTCTTTTTTAGGCTCTTCTTTAACAGGCTCCTCTTTCTTAGGTTCCTCGACCTTAGGAGCTTTTGCTGCTTTCTCAGCTTCAAGTTTTGCTATCTCATCAGCTTTTTTCTTTGCTAATTCGTCAGCTCTTGCTTGGTTTGCTTTTTTCTCAGCATCTAAACGAGCTTTATCTTCAGCGCGTTCTTTTTCTTCAGCTTTACTTATCGCAGAGTAAACAGTTTTTTGCTTGCTTTCTATCCACTCGTTAAATTTGCGTTCGGCTTCTTCTTCTGAAAATGCACCTTTTGTTACTCCACCTAATAAATGTTTTTTCAATAAAACACCCTCATTCGATAAAATATTACGAACAGTGTCGGATGGTTCTGCACCAGTTTGAAGCCAATATAAAGCTCTTTCAAAATCTAAAGTTATAGTAGCAGGTTCGGTATTCGGATTGTATGAACCAATTCTTTCGATAACCCTTCCATCACGTGGAGCTCTGCTATCCGCAACGATAATCTGGTAAAACGGATGATGTTTACGTCCTCTTCGTTGTAAACGTAGTCTTGTTGCCATTTAGTTAATTTTAATTTTAAGTATAAATTGTATTTAAGGGTGCAAAGATAAAAATAAATTTTGGTTATCTAAAAGCTTTCAACTCTTATTTGTCAATTATTTAAATAAGTCTGTAAGTTCCTATATAAAAATGATTCAATTCTATTTTAGGAGACATATTGCAAATAGTTTTTTTATTGTTATCTCCTACCTCTATCTATCTTTATTCTTTTACAGTTAGCTTTACTTGCGCAAGCAAATAAAAATCTAAAATGGTGAGTGCAGCCATTGCCTCAACTATGGGCACTGCACGCGGTAGAACACATGGGTCATGACGACCTTTTGCTTTTATGTTGGTCTCTTTGCCTGCTTTATCAACAGTTTTTTGATCTCTCAAAATGGTAGAAACGGGTTTAAATGCTACACGAAAATAAATATCCTGCCCATTTGATATACCTGCTTGTATTCCACCCGAATTATTTGTCTTAGTGCTTATTTTCCCGTTGTCATTAAAGAACTCATCATTTACTTCAGAACCTCTTTTTGTTACATCAAAACCTTGACCATACTCAAAGCCTTTTACTGCATTGATACCCAGCATAGCACTGCCTAATGCAGCATGAAGTTTATCAAACACAGGTTCGCCCAAGCCGACAGGAGCTCCTTCAATAATACAAGTGATGACTCCACCAATGGTATCACCTTTCAATTTTACCTCTTCAATTAACTCAATCATCTCCCCTGCCTTTTGTTTATCGGGGCATCTCACAATAGATGACTCTATTTGAGATAAATCATATTGGGAGTAATCATTGCTCAATACCACTTCACCCACTTGCGAAGTGTAAGCAGTTACATTGATAGACAGTTCTTTGAGAATTAGTTTTGCAATAGCACCTGCAACCACACGTGCAATAGTTTCACGAGCCGATGAGCGCCCACCTCCACGGTAGTCTCGATTTCCATATTTTTTTGCATAAGTATAATCGGCATGAGAGGGTCGGTAGATATCTTTCAAGTTATCGTAATCAGACGAATGTTGATTCTTATTGAAAATGGTAAATGCAATGGGAGCACCTGTAGTTTTCCCTTCAAAAACCCCTGATAGAAAAGTCACTTTATCACCCTCTTCACGTGGCGTTGTAATGTGAGATTGTCCAGGTTTACGGCGATCCAATTCATGTTGAATATATTCCATATCCATCTCTATGCCTGACGGGCAACCATCAATAATACCTCCAACAGCTAATCCATGGGATTCACCAAAGGAAGTAAGTCTAAAAATATTACCAAATGTATTCATTTTCAATCTTTTTTGTGTAGTAAGGAACTACAATCTTTACTAATGCGATTAAACAAAAAAATCACAGATCGGTATATTTAAACGCAGCTCTGTGATTTTTGTATATAGTGTCTTACAGAAAACATTTAGTTTTTGAGTATTTGCCGTTTTCTTGCGAAGACTATATGATTTAATTGATTACAGTATTTATGAGTGACTATAAAAACACCCGAATATAAGTCTCAAGTAAATCTTTCTTTACTTTAAAAAACTAAGGAAATGACCAACAAAAGAACTGTAGATGCAAATCCCTTTAGACCACGCTTTGATCAGTAAAAATTAGCGTGATGCGGTATTTGAGTTAATAAACAAGCGACAATTAGTTGCAACCTTGACCTCGATCACCACAACCATCATCAGAGCAACCAGAGCAACCTCCACCATCTTCAGCAAACAGAGATGCAATTTCTTCGGGAGTCGCATCACGAACATCAATCACGTTTCCTTCGAAATGCAATGTTTCGCCTGATAAAGGATGGTTAAAGTCCATGGAAACAACATCGTCATTCACCTCAACTATAGATCCCATTAATCGATTCCCCTCAGTATCCATCATAGGAATAGTATTCCCTTCAAATAACATTTCGTTATCTATCTCCCCATCAACTTCAAAAATATTTTTTGGAAGCTCTAAAATTTTCTCTTCGTCGAATTCACCATATGCTTCATCTGAAGTAAGAGTGAATTTAAAGTTATCACCTGGCTCCTTACCTTCAAGCTGCTCTTCGAAAGATTGCAACATTGAGTTTGTACCAAAAATAAACTCAAGAGGAGTTTCTTTTGTCGCACTTTCCATCAGTTCTCTTTCTTCATCTTCGCCCACATGCAAGTCATAGGACAATATAACGTATTTGTTAGTTTCGATTTTCATTTTATTTTTATTTTTATCTAAATAGTTATTTATTTATTTTGGATTACGTTTTGTTTTGCACAAAAGGGCAGTTTTTAATAACAAATCAAATCCGATATGTTTCACAAATTTACTGCTTTTTTTAAATTATCCAATGCTTTATGAAGGGTACTTTGCGGACAACCAACATTTAGCCTCATAAACCCCTTTCCTTCAACACCAAACATAGTTCCACTATTCAATGCTAATTTTGCTTTTTGAATAAATAGGTTCTCTAAATCTTTTTGACTGAGATTTAACTCACGACAATCGAGCCAAATTAAGAAAGAGGCCTCAGGAATAATTGCTTTTATTTGCGGTATATTCTGTTGAAGATAATTATCGACATAATCAATGTTTTGCTGGATATAGTCTAAAACTTGATCGAGCCAATCTTCTCCATATTCGTATGCATATTGTGTTGCTAAATATGCAAAAATATTCCCTTTACCCAAATGACGTGCATTAAGATAATTGAAATATTTTTTTCTTAATTCGTCATTTTCTACAACAGCAAAAGAGCTCACAATTCCTGCAATGTTAAACGTCTTGCTTGGAGCCATCAAAGTTAGGTTGTTTTGTGCAGCCTTGGCACTAACTGTTGCAAAAGGAACATGTTTATAATTAAACAAAGCAAGATCGGAATGGATTTCGTCAGAAACAACAAGAATTTGATTATCAAAACAAATCTCAGCCAGTTCACTTAGTTCTTCTTTCGTCCAAACGCGACCTGCTGGATTGTGAGGATTGCACAAAATAAGCATCTTGCAATCTCTTTTTGCAATTTCTCGCAAGTTGTCAAAATCCATTCGGTATTGTCCATTTTCAAATATTAATGGATTGTTTATGATTTCTCTATCAAGTCCTTCTGTTATGTTTTTAAATGGAGGATATACTGGAGGTTGGATAATGATTTTATCTTGAACATCTGTAAACACATCAATAGCAAATGCAATACCCTTAACTACTCCTGGTAGAAATGTGACCGTATCTTTTTTAACTGACCAATTGTGTTTTTTCTTCAACCAATTTATAATTGAATTATAGTAGCCTTCATCTGATTTTACGTAACCAAATATTCCGTGTTCTACACGTTTTTTCAATGCTTCTGTAATTTCAATTGGAGATAAGAAATCCATATCTGCTACCCAAAGTGATAATAGCTCATCACTTCCGAAAACCTGTTGCAAAGAGTCTATCTTTACAGAATTGGTGTTTTTTCGATCTATTATTTGATCGAAATCATATTTCGTTTTCATAAAAATAGTATTTATTGTTTACATCACTCATAATAGACACTTTTGAGCCAATCGTTCTTCTCAATCTCACGTCTGCCGAAATTGAGCGATTCAAACACTATGCCTATCATAAATTGATGGGAGGATAGTGAAGTAATTAGGTTGTTTACATCAGTACGGTAATAATTCCCTAAATATCCAGCTCTCAATGTAACATTGCCAATGGGATAATCGGCTGTAAAATAATTGCGAAATCCAATTTGATTGGCAGGTGATCCGAGATGGATGGTGCCTTCATTATTGCCCAAAACAAAAATTTCGTAGTATGATTGCCCATACTCAGGAGAAAAGAAAACCCCTAACAATGGAGAGGTTACTTGCCATCGTAGTGTAAGTAAATTCCATTGGTAGAATGCGAGAGCGGAAGCAGTTAAGTTGACATTTGTTTTTAATTGTGCAGGGTTATTGCTATTGCGAAGGTTATGGATACCTCCCAATGACAAATCAGCTCCAGCACCTCCAAATATTCTAAAAGAACTCGTTTTTAAAAATGGATATAAACCATTTAACCTATAATCGATATTACCGTAATAGGATTTGGAGTTCCCAATGGGGTTTTCAGAAGAAGCTGCTTGTAAAAAATATTGTTGTTGAAAAATTAATTTGCCATTTATCAATGATGAAGAGTTAAGCCTTTCGTGTATCAACGATAGTGCTATTCCGTTGTATTCAAGAGGAGATAAGTAAGTATCAGTCATTGACATTGAACCAACACCAAAGAGGGTAGATTGATTTACTGATCTTTTTATTGGAGTACTAAGCTCATGCTGTCCAAACAATGCATTTGCAGTGAAAAGCAATAACACCAAACCAATTCCAATTCTCTTTATCATTCCCGTTATTTATTTTTGCGGGTCATTATCCAACCTTACATCTTATAGCAACTAAAATAATTTCATTTGACCTGTTATTTCGTCACGATCATCATTTCGTTTATCTTTTTCTTCTTCATTCTCAGTATCGGTATCAGCATCCTCATCCTCATCTTCGTCGTCGGGATTAATCTCTATTTTTTTCGACCCCAAGACCTCTTCCTCCTCATCAACTTCAGGGAAACGTAAAGGCTCTAATTCTTCTACATAATCTACTTCGAAGTTCGAGATACGTTTACCTTTAGCTCTGTAGCTCTTGATTCCAATAAATTCGTCCGCATCAATTTCTATGGGATCTCTAAAATCGTCATCACCCCCAAACACAGCTTTCACCCGTGCATAATAAACATCTGACAACAAATATAAGGAAGACTCAGGATCTTCACCTAAGAAATTCAATGATTTTTCTGTTTCCTCAAAGGTAAATCGTTTCAGGTAAGAAAACTTCTGCTCTGCATCATAGAGTGCTGCAGTCCATACTTTTTCAGGATTAAACTTTTCTATCCTAAGTATCTTGGATGAGAAATGATTGCTCAAATCAAAATGAGTTACATAAAAATCTCCATTCTTAAGCACCACCAATATTTTGTCATCTCCATGAAACTCGCCCAGGTAAATCCCTCTTTCATCATAATTGAGTCGCAATACATCTGGATCAAACCAAACCTTGCGACCTCCTAATGTAGATAATCCTTTATGCTTTAAGGTAATTTTATGAACCTCAGCCTTGGTGAGAATATTACCCATGGCTTGTCTACCTTTGATATCTATTTCACTAAAATCTTTCTCGAATGAAAGAATACGCAATCTGGGTTTTGGTTTCAGCAATACTTTCACCACCTCTGCTTCACCATTAGGGTTTGCGCTAAAATAGGCAATTCTCGAACCAGGCTTACCTCGTGTCAAATCATACTCTCTATCTCGTGTTACCCCTGGCACAGCAAAACGTTTTATGTAGTGAGGTGTTAGCTTACCACTTCGATATATTACATTGTATATGGTGCGTTTATCGTTGCGTTTGAAGACATTGGCGTAGAGAATATTTTTTCCCACAAACATTTTCTCACTCACCTTTACAACCTTATATTTACCATCTTTATAAAAAATAATTACATCATCCAGAAGTGAACAGTTGCAAAGAAACTCATCTTTCTTTAATGAGGTACCTATAAACCCCTCTTCCCTATTGATATATAGCTTTTCGTTGGCTTCAACAACCTTAGCTGCTTCGATGGTTTCAAAACTGCGAATAACAGTTTTACGTGGCCAATCTTTGCCATATTTTTCTTTTAGCATTATATACCATGAGATGGTATAATCAATTAAATTGTCTAGGTTATGATCTATCTCCTCGATTTGCTTGTGATAGCGTGCAATTATTTCATCTGCCTTTTCAGAATTGAAACGAAGTATACGTGCCATTTTAATCTCCATCAATCGAAGAACATCATCACGTGTAATTTCGCGTATGAAAGATGGTTTGTGAGGAGTTAAGCGTTTATCAACATGGCTAAGTGCCACGTCCATATTTTTTGCGCTCTCAAACTCCTTGTCTTTGTATATTCTTTCTTCTATAAAAATCTGCTCTAAAGACGCAAACAACAAAGCCTCTTGCTTTTCATGTTTATCGATAAGTAACTCCTGACGCAACAACTCTTTTGTATTATCCACTGAGGCACGCAGTAAATGACTTACATTCAAAAAATGAGGCTTGTCATTTTCTATAATACAGCAATTGGAAGAAATACTAATCTCACAATCAGTAAATGCATACAATGCATCAATTGTTTTATCGGATGAAACACCTGCCGCAAGTTGAATCTGTATCTCTACATCCTTGGCAGTTATATCGTCTACTTTTCTAATTTTTATATTGCCCCTATCGTTTGCTCTAAGGATAGAATCTACCAAAGAAGAGGTGTTTTTTCCAAAGGGTATATCTTTTATAACAAGCGTTCTGTTGTCTAACTTAGTAATGGTTGCACGAACTTTTACTGCCCCTCCTCTTTCACCATCATTGTAGCGTTCAACATCTACGGCACCCCCTGTCAAGAAATCAGGATAAAGCTTAAACTCTTTTTCATTGAGATAAGCAATAGAAGCATCACACAGCTCATTGAAGTTGTGTGGCAATATGCGCGAAGATAATCCCACTGCAATACCTTCTGCTCCTTGCGCCAAAAGCAACGGAAACTTTACTGGTAAGGTTATGGGTTCTTGATTACGTCCA
>JAQVZQ010000446.1 GCA_028708095.1 Dysgonamonadaceae bacterium | reverse complement strand
GAGATTCTATCTAAAGCCTTTGCCGGAGCATCTGGAGAAGTTGACTTCCTTTTCATAAATCTGTCTGCATTCATTTCTGCACACCAAATTCCAGCAATAGGTGGAATGAAAGTGTTAATTGTCCATAACAGCAACCAGAATATGGGTAATAATATCCCAGGAAGTGTAACAAAGAGGTGATATTTAAATCTGTAAATAATTGTTGAAAATAAAAAAGTTAGAAAACTAAAAATAATCTCTTTTATAGGCATTCCGTTATCTTTCATAATATCTAAAAAAATGAGCTCTTGATTAACATTATTAGAAAAAAAGGTAACTTCTTGGTTAGTCATATTCCAAATAAATGGAATTATGAAAAAAAGTGTAGTAATAATTAAGCAGTGTCTAAGAACCCACTCAAAAAAGCTTCCTGCGCCTATTATGAAAGCATCTCCATTTCGATAGTGTCCAATTTCGTGTAAGAGAATAGATTCTGCAACTTTTCGGTCTAATTTCCAGAGTATTAGAATGCCTCCGAATAGAGCTAGGGAGGTTTTGTGGTATCCTGAAGTGTATAAAAAACAATTCTGATTAAAAAGGCCAAAATTAGCTTTAATCTGTATATTTGGAACATGAACTTTCAAGAAATATTCAATATCTGCGCCTGTCTGCTTCATTCTTTCAGGCAATTTCAGTAAAGCGGAATTTTTTTCAACAAGAGAGAATCTTCTTTCTAGCCGATGTGCACGGATTTTTGGAAAAAATACAGTAATGACCCCTAAAAACAATGCTAATGAAGGCAATAGTTCCGGGATGTTTGCAAGAAATAAAGGGTCTGAAACATAAATGAGGTCTATAGAGTACGATTTCCAATAATTTAACTCGATAGGAAACATCAACAAATAGGATATTAGCCAAAACCACAGCCAGGGTGGTAACGCACAGTTCTTTTGAAGCATTTCTTTACTCATTTAGGAATTCACTTTTTAGACTTTGATACTTCTTTTACAAAACAAATAGATCCTGAAGGTTCTTCAAGTAATCTCAACAGAGTATGATATGCAGCTATTTCACACTTCTCTTTTGGAAGCCCGGATTTTGAGACCTCGTCTGTAAAAATCTCTAAGAAATTTTTTAAACTTGTACGAAATTCCTCGGGCAAAACTTCCATTCTCTTTTGATTAAAAGATGTTGTTTCGTGCTGATCTTTCATTTCATTCAATATACTCTGTATATCTTTTATAGGAGATACAGGAGATAGAATCTGAGTAATCAATTGAGCAGTATTTGCTATACCCTGCAATATCAAAGGAAACAACATTATAGCTTCTGTGCCGCCAAACCCTCCAAGTACATTTTCCTGTTGTTTGGAGAAAAGACTTTCTCTTTCATTTCCACCTTGGATGAAGGCTTCCGTTATTAATGGAGCAAAATCTACTTCTTCTGGCGCTGCAACCTCTGCTATTTTTGTGGACCAAATCTCAACTATATCTGAATTCATCTTTTTGCCCTTCTAATATATTAATATAAGAAATGTAAGAGATCAGATATTTGAGCTTTTCTAATGTTTAACATAAATAATAAATTAAAATCAAATAATTTTTCAAATATTAAACGCTTATAGATTGAGAATCATATTTTTGAAATATTGCTACCAAATTATAGATTAATGGTGTTAATATGTTAAAATTAAGAGACAATACAACTATTTGTATTCGTATTCTGCTATTTCTCTTTATACTACTTCTGATTACGGAAAGTGCCAAGGCTTCTACCTTAACTGTAAGCAAAGATGGAAAAGCTGCTTATTCGTCGATACAAAAAGCCGTCGATTCTGCATCAGAAGGTGACACAATTTTTGTCAACTCTGGTACCTATATAGAAAATGTTGATATTGTTAAAAGCTTGATAATTAGATCAGTATCTGGACCCGAAAATACAATAATTAAAACTTCCAGTGATGAAGATTTTATATTTAACGTTACTGCAGATAATGTAACTATAAGCGGTTTCACTATAACTGGCTCAAGGTTACCTTATGCTGGGATATACTTTTATAAGTGTCACAATTCAACGATTGTTAGTAATGATCTTCTTAATAATAATGACGGAATTTGGCTAGAATTTTCTAGCAATACTAAAATTTTAAACAATGCAGCAAGCTCTAATGGAAATCAGGGCATTTTTCTCAATTGTTCCACAGATATTATAATTGAAAATAATACAGCAAATTCAAATGGTTTTGATGGAATTACTCTAGATAACTGTAGTAGAAATGAAATTCTTAATAATATTGCAAATTTGAATAAAGGGTCAGGCATCTCTCTTTATTCCTCTACATATAACACAGTTGAAAATAATTCTATAACTTTAAACGAGTTTTCTGGAATTACTCTAAGTAATTGTAGCAAAGATAATGTAAAAAATAACAGTGCAATTAAAAATAAAATGGAGGGTATCTTTCTTGAAAGATCAACTAGTAATCTTCTTTTTAATAATATTGTAAATTCAACTGAATATTCGGGGATTACTCTTACAGAATCAAATTACAACGATATAAAAAATAATTATGTTTACTCGAATCGGGATTGTGGAGT
>JAQVZQ010000445.1 GCA_028708095.1 Dysgonamonadaceae bacterium | reverse complement strand
ACATGAATTTCCGGGTATATAATTCGGATGACTGGCTTGCAGATGACTATGTTAATGTAGATGTGACGCTTCAACCTTAATCAGCGCTATAAAAATAGTGGATGGCCATCTCATTGAGGTGGCCTTTCTTATGATAAAATTCAGTGATACATCGCGTAACAATATTGCTCCATGACGGAATCTAAGAATGGTGATTTCTATGGTGAGATCACGACAAGAGATGCAGTGATGATTTTAGTCAATACAATGATTTTAATATGGTATTATCAAAATTAATAAATAGAAACAGGAGTTTAGATGCTTTATTTTACAGACGTGAAGCAAGATTGCACAGGTTGTGGAGCTTGTCAGGCAGTATGCCCAACTAAATGTATCACTAATATCGTCGATGAAGAAGGTTTCTGGTACCCTAATGCGACTTCCGAATGTATCGATTGCGGTATGTGTGAGGAAGTATGTCCAATTGTGAATAGCAATTATCATCAAAACGATGCCAAACAATATTGTATAGTGGGTAAACATGATAACGATGATGTTTGGCTATCAAGCACCTCTGGAGGTGCGTTTTCCGCAATATGCCAAGTACTTAATAATTCTAAACTTGCAATATTTGGAGCGAAATATTTGGATGTAGTTAACGTTATTCATGATTATGTGACTAGCATAAATGAAATAGATTGTTTTAAAAAATCAAAATACACTCAAAGTAACATGAACAATTGTTATTTAGATATCAAGGAAATGCTTTTACAAGATTATAGAGTTGTATTTTCAGGGACACCCTGTCAAGTAGCTGGAGTGAAAAACTTTCTTGGTAAGGACTATGATAATTTACTGTGTATTGATTTAATTTGTCATGGTGTTGGAAGTCCAAAAATCTTTGCTAAATACATTGAGTACCTAGAAAAGGAACAACATTCGAGTGTGATATCTTTTAATTTTCGTTCCAAAAAAATTGTTAATGAACAATTGAAGCAGGACGTCACGAAAACCCAGTTTGCAAATGGAAAAATTATAGAAAATGAAAACGATATCTTCTACAACGTTTTTATACAAGCCTTAATTCTCCGGCCCTCGTGCGGAGAGTGCATTTTTGCTAACACCAATCGAGTTGGTGATTTGACTATTGGAGATTTTAATAACATGTATGAGTTGATGCCTGAAGTAGAAAAATCTGTTAATTTTTCCACTATTATTGTAAATACTGAAAAAGGTAATATGATCAAGGATCGAATGAATAAAATAATGGAAACATATCCTGCTAAGTTAAAAAATATAGCGAAGTACAACTCAGCACTTATTTCTTCTACCAAAATGAATGAAAACAGATCTAATCTATTTATGGATTTGAAGCACGGAAATTCTGTGGAAGATGTTTTAAGCAAATATGTCCTTGATAAATCTTAAATGACAAAATAATCTTAGAACGATACTTTTACTATCATTAATTGCTTCACATTATTTAGTTCATCAAAGCACATAGAGATCTTTCAATAAAAAGACTAAATTAAATTTTGGGCGTTCTTCATCAGAAAATGGATTATTTACATACAAACTTTCAATGTTCTTTTTTCTCTGTAAAACAGTGTTTCGATGGATAAATAAATTATCGGCAACTTTTGCAGTAGATAAGTTATATGATAAAAGGGTCGCGAATGTCTCCTCTAACTCAGTGCCATGCTCGGCATCGTACGTACGGACAGGAGCCAACATCTCCGTGACGACTTTATCGGCTACTGTTCGGTCAATGCTTCTATAGAATAAGTCGAATACCTTCATTTCATTGCAGGAAACATAAGAAGTGTCAAAAGATAGCTTTTGTGAGATATCTATGCTATCAGCAATTTCTTGATAAGCAACATTTACTTTAGTTAAGTCAGAAGGGTATGGACCAACTCCAATTCTTAAATTAATTTTATTGTCTTTAGAATATTTGTTAATTTTGTTGACAGCATCATCAAAAATTTTTGATTTTATATTGCTAGCAAAAGATAATGCAACTAATTGGTTATGATCTTTTAAGGTGAAAACAATATCTTGTGGTGATGTTATTTTAATAATTTTACGAATATGATTGATGTGATTATCGTGATTATGTTCGCTTTCTTCAGGATAAAATTGAACAATTATTAGGGCTGATTTGTCTTCAAGGTTTAAATCGAGTTTTTTTGCTTGAGAAATAATCTGAGCTTTGTCTCCAGCAAGACCCACTGCCAGATCTTGTAAGAAACTTTGCTTCATTCTTAGGTTATAATCATCCATTCTTTCATAGCTAAGCAGACTAACACTAAGTGCATTAGCTGTTTGGTTAATCAGCAACAGGTTAACATCGGATACAGGTTGACCCATATCTTTAATAATAATAGAGCCGTAATAAGACAAGTTATGCTCAATTGGGATGATCAAATATGGAACATCATCGATCTCGAAAGAGTACATATCTTGCATATCAGATAAATGCTGAGGAAGATATTCTTTAATGGATTTAGAAGTGTTGGATTCTTTATCTGACTCTAGAAGATTATTTTTATAGATACATATATTATTATGATTATAAAAAAGAATGTCTTTATCGAGAA
>JAQVZQ010000444.1 GCA_028708095.1 Dysgonamonadaceae bacterium | reverse complement strand
AAACTCTATAGTAATCTTTGGATCAATTCTTGCTCCTCCTTGAGCTTGTTTAAGAGTAGGTCTATCTACGGCGATATCATATGTATTAGGGTTAAAAAATAAATCTATAGCTCTTAAAGTATTAGTTTTTCCAACATTGTTTTCTCCACAAATTGCAATTAAATTAAGTGTATTATCTACATGAAAACTTATATTTAATATTGAACGAAAACTTATTATATCAATATGTTTTATTAAAATCACGTCATTCTCACTTTCTAAACACAAATAAATACTCATGAGCAAGCAACAAAAAATTGTACTTCACACTATTGGTTTTCCAATAGCCTGTTGCTTTACAGTTGTGTTGTTCCTTAATAATTATTTCTTTAAGTTTAAACCCTTGTGCTTCGAAGATTTTCATAACTTCAAAGCTCATCGGCACAACATGACCTTTTTGTCTTGTATCGCCCATTAAAATTGCACAAAACTTGTCCTTTTTCAAAGCACGATAGCTTTCTTCGGCAACGCTTTTCATTTCTTCCAAAAACTGTGGTACTTTGAAGTGAGATAAATCTTCTTCTATATCTTCGCTGTACTCAATAATATTGGCATAGGGAGGGTGAGTGCATATAAAGTCAATACTCTCATCTGATATAAAATCAAGATTTCGTGCGTCACCCTTATAGATATAAACCTTACCTGCATTTTCCCATTCAAAGTCAGTTTTTTCTTCACAGCGTTCTAATGCAACAGGATTTACGTCAACTCCAATAATATTTCTATTTAGTAATTTAGCCTCAACAAGAGTAGTTCCTCCACCCGCAAATTGATCAAGAACCAAATCTCCTTTTTGAGAATACCTAAGCAACAAATTTCTTGGTATATAAGGTGACCAATTCCCACGCCATTTTGCATCATGTGTAGCCCAATCACCACGCTTTGGAAAACTCCATACGGTATTCATTTCTAACTCAAAGCTTTCCGGTTCCCATTTTTTTATTTTCTTTTCAGCCATAGCACACTCCTTATACAAATAATGTATCCATGATACCGTTTTCCATATCATCTATATTGTAAATGTGTTCCATAACATCAAAAGTTTCTTCAAGATTATTCCTTGCACTGTTCCAACCAATACCATCAGTAAACCAAACAAACGTTACACCATCAATTGTATCTACTTCACCAGAAAGAGTTTTATAACTGCGTGCAGTTTCATTCAACTTTGAACCTCCGCCACCATAGAAGTTTGTTTCTATTACATAAATCATTTTCGGAGTTTTCACAACGAAATCGAAACGTTTTTCCATCTTTCCTCGATTAGAAATGGCAGATAAATCGATTTGCCACTTATCTTGAATTTGATGAATATACATTTCTTTAAAATAATTTTCATTCTTTATAAAACCGCTTTTTATAATATAATCCTCTACAAGATTTTCCATTAAATGACCGCCACGGTTTTTACGACCATTAGAATCTAACCCCGTTTCAATTCCCGTAGCATAATCAACTAGATTATTAATAATATGATTTTGCAATAGGTCAAACAAACCTGTCCTCTTCATAAATACGCAATACTGTTCAGCAGATTGATTTGCTTTTTTAAAAGAATATGTAAATTCCCCATCAATATCTATTGCATATATTTCGTTTGCTCTAACTGCAAGTAAAATTGGAATACATTTAAGTGTCTCCGGATATTTTGATACCAAAACTATAAAGTCTGTTTCAATATTTTTAGAGCCTATCAACGAATTTAAAATATTTAGTTCAACTTTTATAGCGTCAACATTCCTATGTACTTTTACAAAATCAACATAGTAATCATAATCAGCAATGCTGGTTCTAAATGTTGAAAGCCATTCCTTAAAATCTCTACTCATATACCGTTTCCCCCTTAATAATTTGCAATAAGTAATTCGCTTATTTTTCCTCTGGCGGATGCATTGCTGTTAATCATTCGAGTAGCGGCAATCCTATTTATCTTAAAGGCTGAATACAACTCATCAAAAAAGTTATCTTCTTCACAAACATTTTTGGGGTCAGAATTACTTACTACAACCTTTGCACCTTTATCTGTTAGCTTATGTACAAATTCTGCAAGTTCGGTTTGATTTCTGTCAGAAAATCCATCTTCAGTATAAGTATTAAAGCTTGCTGTTTCAGTAAGAGGACGATAAGGAGGGTCGAAGTACACAAATGTATTTTCATCTATAAATTTTTCCGATTCTGTATAATCCCCACATATGATAGTAACCTTTTGTAGTGCTTTGCTAATATTTTTTAGATTATCTTCGTCACATATTGCGGGATTTTTATAAGAGCCCATCGGAACATTAAATCCACCCTTGCGATTGACTCTGTATAGTCCATTAAAGCATGTTTTGTTAAGGAATATGAATAGTGCTGCTTTTTCAAGATTTGTTTGTTCATTGCCATTTATTTTAAGATTATTAAATTCCTCACGCTTGGCATAGTAATATTCTTTTTGCTCTTGTGCATTCATATATTCGCCTTTAAGTACTTTAAGTCGAGATACAAGTTCCTCACAGTTGTCACGAATAGTTTTATATGTGTTAATAAGTTCAGCATTA
>JAQVZQ010000120.1 GCA_028708095.1 Dysgonamonadaceae bacterium | reverse complement strand
ATCTAAGCCCCAAAAAGGGAGAAATTGAAAATGAGAATTTACAGGCTTTGTTTGTTAGTATAATTGAGTCAAAAATAGTTGAAGTTGGAGCAGATTTGTTTACAAGGGGTGAGAAGGCAAATTGTGGAACAACCCGTCATTCAGTGGAATCCTTCAATCGCTCCTTGTGGTATGACTTTTGTGACTGGTGATAGATTTAAAAAATGGGAAAACAATATTTTGGTTGGTTCTCTTCGATTTGATTACGTTGAAAGGATTGTTTTAGAAAATCAAAAGGTGGTGCATCAAGAAAAACTTGTTGAAGGTATTGGTAGGGTGCGAAATGTAGTAATGAGTCCTGATGGTTTGGTATACATCGGACTGGAGCAGCCAGGTCGAATTGTAAGGTTAGTGCCTGTAGAATGAATTTATTGACTGTTATGTTTTATTCGTATCGTAGTGTATTTATTGTATGCATTTTAATTTTTGGCGACTTAATTATTTTTGCTCAAAATAGAAATACTGTTGTTGAGGTAGACACAATCATTCCTTTGGGAGAAGTAGTTGTGAATGCATATCAATCGCAGGGAAGATTAGATCGAATTCCAGGTAGTTTGTCAGTTCTTACTGATAAGTCGATATCGGCTTGGGATGCTAACTCTATGGCTACAACAATCAATTCTTTGCCTGGGGTGTCAATGCAAAGTGGCACTTATGCAACCAGCAGAATAGTTATTCGTGGTATGGGTAGCCGAACACCATACAATACCAATAGGATTAAGTTTTATTTAAATGATATTCCTATTACTTCCTCCGATGGTGTTTCGAATCCTGAGGATATCGACCTGCAAATGATTGATAGATTAGAAATTGTTAAGGGACCTGCTTCTGCACTCTATGGCTCGGGACTAGGTGGAACAATCAATATGTACACTGCTGAGAATAGACAGACAAACACAAATGCTCAAATTCATTACGGTGCTTTTAATACATTAAAAGCCAATTTTGGACAAAGTGTTGTTGTGGATAACTTTTCTTTGCAAGCCCATCTTTCTGCGACAAATTCTGATGGTTATCGCGAAAATAATTACTTGAAGAAACGTACTGCTCTACTGGCTGGAAACGCAGTCTTAAAACTGTTTGATTTAGGATACTTTTTTTATACCACTTACTTAAATGCTGGAATTCCAAGTTCGATTGGTAGAACTCTTTTTGATACCAATCCTAAAGCTGCTGCTCAAAATTGGAATGATATTGCGGGATATAAAAGATATCAGAAAGGAATTGCGGGAGTTTCTTTTATAAATCGATTGAATCGGCACTGGCAAAACAAATTGATGTTATTTGGAAAATGGAATGATAGTTTTGAGAGACGACCTTTTAATGATCTGGATGATGGTTCAAAGGGTGGGGGAGTTAGGAATAAATTGAGCTTTACCTCCTCAAAAACTAATCTAATCTTAGGATTTGAATGGATTACTGATAATTACAAATGGTTGATGGAAAAAGAAGATGTATTACTTAATAAAAACAGAGAAACAAGGAATCACTTAAATCTATTCAGTATTATATACTATCAACCCACTTCTAAAATAAATATCTCTATTGCTGGCGCATTCAACAAAATAGGATATAAATTAGTAGATCAATTTAAAGAGGATGGTGATAAATCAGGCAATCGAAATTTCCCTTCGATGTTCTCTCCTCGCATTGGTATCAGCTATGCGCTACATCAAGCGTTAGCGTTATATGGATCTGTTGGCCATGGTTTCTCACTCCCTTCACCTGAAGAAACACTTTTGCCTGAAGGCAATATTAATTCTGATATTAAACCAGAAGAAGGAGTGCAATATGAAGTGGGTGCTCGCTTGTTTTTATTCAATAAAAGAATGGAAATCGATGGTACGTTATACGCAATAGAATTAAATAATCTATTGGTTACAAAACGATTTACAGAAGATATTTTCACTGGAATTAATGCTGGTAAAACCCGCCATCGGGGAGTTGAGTTGATGGTTCGTAACAGGTTGTTTTCGTATAAAAGTTTTCCAGGTAAATTGAGCTCTGATATTAGTTATACATATTCAACAAACAAATTTATTGAGTTTACCAGTGAGGATGTTAAGCTCGATGGTAATCTATTGCCTGGTATCCCTAATTATTCCACTCAAATCAGTTTTCATTGGTCTCCCATTAAGAGTATGCTGATTGATGCCCAGTTTCAATCTGTTGGCAGACAGTTTTTAGATGATGCCAATTCATTGTATGAATCATCTTATTTTCTTAGCAACCTAAAAATATCTAATCGATTGAATGTATTCAAAGATTCTTCTATTTCATTATATGTCGGGATAAACAATGTTACCAACTCACATTATGCCTCCATGGTAATTGTGAATGCAAAAGCATTCGGTTCAACCGAACCAAGATATTACTACCCCGCATTGCCCAGACATGGATATATTGGTTTAAATTGGAGTTTTTGATAGCTTAAAGACAAAGTAATAATAGCCTGATGTTTAATAAAAGATCTAATAATGAACTGTAAATAAATTGAATGAATGGATAGAAAGGTTTGGATGTAAAAGTGAAATTGTCTACTTTTCAAATTAATCCATGGTTTAGTAGTAATATTTTTTCTTATATTTGCATCAATAATTAATCACTAACGTAAATATTTATTATAATCTGATGAGAGTTAGCACAATAATTGTATCCGCAATAATTTCACTTCTTATATTGATAGGAAGTTTTCAAACTGTCGAAGCCAAAACCATTCAAAATAGTTTTTCAACTCAAAACCTTTCTATCGAACAATCAAATCCTCCAAAGGGTAGAATAATAGAAATACCTGATATCGACCCTATGTATCCAGGTGGGACTCATGAAATGACCCGTTTTATTTCTAACTCTTTAAAGTATCCACGCGAAGCTGCAGAAAAAGACATTCAAGGTTTAGTGGTATATAATTTTGTAGTTGAACTTGATGGCTCGTTGTCTAACTTTGAAATTATGCATCGTGCTCATCCACTTTTAGACGAAGAAGCATTACGCATTATTAAGTCTATGCCTGCATGGCGTCCCGCTGTATATAAAGGCGAGAATGTAAGATCAACTCAATATGTGCCGATGTATTTTAAATTAAACAAGAATGCACGAACAACAACTGCTCAACAACGCAAGGTAATTCCAATTGATCCCAACGAAGAGATATTCACTATTGTAGATAAAATGCCAGAATTTCCTACAGGTGAAGAGGGTTTAGGTAAATTTATTTCTGAATTCATTCAATATCCTGTACGAGCGAAACAAGAAGGTATTCAAGGACGAATATTGTGTGCATTTATCGTAAGGAAAGATGGCACTATTTCAAACCTAGAGGTTATTAATGGTTTAGACAATGATTTAGATAACGAGGCTTTACGTGTTTTAAGTATGATGCCAAAATGGTCTCCGGGAATAGATAATAATAAACCAGTAAGTGTTAAATGTATTTTGCCGATCGACTTTAAGATAGATGAAACGACTGCTGGTAGATAGATGAACCTACTGTAGAGAGGTAAATTGACTTAAGGTACTTCAAATTTTCGCACTCCATCATAGGTATTTACAATAACTGTGAAGTTTTTGTCTTGTAATTCTTCCATGTTAAATGATAGATACGTTTGTGTAGGTGCTCCAGGTGGATCTTCTTCTCTGGAATAACTAAAATAGAAAGTAGTTTCCTCTGCTTCGATATCTCTAAACAACCCTGTCGTGTGAGTTTTAGAATGGTAATCAACAACAAAAGACATATTTAAGTATTTGCCACTCTGCCAGATGCTTATAACTTTTATGGGGTCTTTTATCACTTTCTCTGGATATCCTTTGTCGTGATAACTTTCCATGAAAACTTTTCTAATATTATTTATCTGTATAGTGTTGTTTTCTAAAGGGGTATAGTTCATCAGAACACGGTTGCCATTTTCTAATTCATTGGTTGTAGATTTCTCAGGAATCAGAATAGTGCCATTATCTAATTTGAAAGATATTGTTGAACTTGCTGTTTTTAAAACTATCGCAAACTCAACTAAAAAATTGTCAAGACGTTCCATTTCTTTTTCACAGCTGAAAAAGAATGGAATGATTATTAGGAGAAATAATATGGTGAATTTATTTTTCAAAAGGTGTATTTGTTTCAAGTTTTACAAAACAGAGAGGTGATTTATTAATGTGTTGGCATACATCTCTATGATTGAGTTTTTCAAGAAATCATCATCTTTATTTTCAATCTTTATTTTAGCGACTTGTTTGTTCACGTATTCAATAAAACTGTTTTTTTCTTCGAATGTATATTTATCTGCAAATTTATTTGATTTCGTAGATAAATCATATGCTATGTAATTGGGAGGGAACATTTCGTAATTTCTAAAAATTTCTTCATCAATTAGATTGGCAACCTCCTCTAAAATTTCTGTTCTGTTTTTTGTTTCAGACACTAAGTGAATTTTTTCATTTAATGGTTTCCCTAATTTAAAACAGACTTTACCTTTATATCCTTCTATACCTGTGAACATACTTACAAGGTCGTCTGCATCTGTTTTTTTATAATCGTCAAAGTCACGTCTTAGTTGAAACTCTTTTGCTTTTAGAAAATCATTTGGGTCGTACTCATAAGATATTGAAAGAGGAACCATATTTAGTGTCTCAAAACTCTTCAAAGGATTTTTGCGATCTACAAGTGTCAACATTTTTAATAAGCTAGTTTGGGTTCTATCATTAGAGTCTTTTGCGCGACCCTCTCTTTGAGCAATCCAAACTGATTGTTTTTCTTTCGCAATTGTTTTATGGATATATTCGGAGAGATGCTTAGAGACGTCTAATACTTGTCGAACTGGAACATCTCTTTTTACGATGAAGCTCTTATTTAGTCTAACCAGAGTGGTAATCCATGGATAAATCAATAGATTATCGCCAATTGCAATTTCTGTCGTTTCATACCCTTTTTCGTATAATAAAATATTAAACAGACCAGCATCCAAAATAATATCACGATGATTTGAAATATACAAGTGTCTCTCATTCAAATCTATTTCAGGGGGATTTGCTAACCATAATTTATCTACGCTTCCTTTTAAAAATTTAAAGATAATTGTATATATCACATTCTCTTGAAAATCAAGTATGTTTTCGCATCGATTTAATTTTTCTGCAAATTCTTTCCATGGAATTGGAGAAATAAGAGGTTCAACTATTTTTTTAAACCATACATCGTTTAATAAAAAATCTATTGCCTCTCTAACTTCAGAGTCTTTTAATGGACGTATATCATCAAAATGTGTATCTGTATAAGTATCGTTATCGATTTTCTTTAGGTTAGATTCCATCATATCAATCTTGGTTATTTCAATTTATTGTATTCGTATTCAATTATGTCTGTTAAGACATCTGTCATATTTAAATTAGCGGCTTCAACTTGTTGAGGAATGAAACTGGTTTGAGTCATGCCAGGAACAGTATTTACCTCTAGCAAAATAGGTTCATTGTTGCTAATAATGAAATCGGCTCTTACAATACCTTTTGCTCCCACAAGGTCGTATATTTTTGATGTTAATTGCTGAATTTCAACGGTAAGGTTTTCCGAAATTCTTGCTGGAGTAATTTCTTCTACTTGCCCTTCATATTTTGCCTTATAATCAAAAAACTCATTATGAGTAACAACTTCGGTTAAAGGTAGCACAGTTTTACCATTTTTAGTTACATAACAACCACAAGTTACTTCGATACCATCAATAAAGCTCTCTGCCAGCACCTCATTTGCTTCAGTAAATGCATCATCTATTGCTGACTGTAATTGTGACTGTTCTTTTACTTTGGTTGTTGCTAAACTTGAGCCACCTACATTGGGTTTTACAAATAATGGAAGTTTTAACCTCTCAATAATATTTTCAGATGTATACAGTTCATCTTTACGAATTAAGATAGAGTCCGCAACTTTTAATCCAAAACTCTTAAGAAAGTTGTTGCATGTGAATTTGCTGAATGTCAGAGCACATGATAATAGTCCCGCACTAGAATAAGGAAGGCTAAGCATATCAAAGTAACCTTGTAAAGGACCGTCCTCACCTGGTGTGCCATGAATGATTATATATGCAAAATCAAACTTTATTATCTGATTTTGTGATTTAAAGCTAAAGTCGTTTTTATTGATAGGGTAGAATACTTGATCCAATTCTGCTACCCATCCAACGTGATCAATCCGTACTTTTATCGGATTATATTTTGATTTATCAATAAAGCTGTAAATTCCTTCCGCACTTTTTTCAGATACTTCTTTTTCAGAAGAATATCCGCCCCAGACAACTGCTATGTTTTTTTTTACCATCTTATAATCGATTTAATAAGTTGCAACCTTCCTTTTATTTTATAATTCATTGCTTTGATTATATGTTCTCCATTTTTCTATTACTGATAACATGTCATCGGGCAGTTCGCTTGTAAACAACATCTCCTTTTCGGTAGTAGGGTGCTTAAAGCCTAGTGTTTGTGCATGCAAACATTGACGTGGACATTTTTCAAAACATTTTCTGACAAACTGTTTGTATTTTGTGGTGTTTTTCCCACGTAAAACTTTATCGCCACCATATCGTTCATCATTAAAAAGAGTATGTCCAATGTGTTTCATATGAACACGAATCTGATGTGTACGTCCCGTTTCCAGTTGGCAGTTTATCAAAGTAACATACCCTAAACGCTCAGCAACATTATAATGAGTTACAGCTGGTTTGCCATGTTCTTCTGAGGGGAATACCCGCATGAGCAAACGGTTCTTAAGATCACGTCCAATGTTTTCTTTTATTATCCCCTCATTGTCCTCAAGTGACCCCCAAACAAGAGCCACATACTCTCGTTTAATTGTTTTGTTTAGAAACTGTTTAGCTAAATATGTTTTTGCGTAAGGATTTTTTGCAACGATAAGTAATCCTGAAGTGTCTTTATCAATACGATGCACTAATCCTAATCTAGGATCATCAGCATCAAAATTATGCATATCTCTAAGATGATATGCAATGGCATTTACCAGAGTTCCAGTATAATTTCCATGACCAGGGTGCACTACCAATCCAGGAGGTTTGTTTATGATTAGAAGATCATCGTCTTCGTAAAAGATATTTAGAGGAATGTTTTCAGGAATAATTTGAAGTTCCATGCGCGGTCTATCCATAACCAACGCAACTTTATCTAAAGGCTTTATTTTATAACTCGATTTAACAGGTTTATCGTTTACCAAAATACAGTTAGCTTCTGCAGCTTGTTGTATTTTGTTTCTAGATACACCTTCAATTCGGTCCATTAAAAACTTATCAACCCTTAGCAAACTTTGTCCTTTATCAGCTATGTATTGATAATGTATGTATTTTTGCTCGGGATTGTTATCATGGATTTCTGTTAAGTTGTCAACACCTAACAAATCATCTGCTTCATCCAATTCTTCTCTTTGCACATCAAATTAAAAAAACGATTCATCAACTTTCTCCGCACCTTCTCTTTTAGGCTTAGCTTTTCTAGATTCTGTAGCATTTTGTTGAGCAGGAGAAACGATATATTCTCTGTCTACATTTAATGTGTCGTTCTGTATACCACTACCTACAATCATTGTGAGAGGCGATCCCTCAGGAACCTTTTCTTCAGGCTGAAGTTGTTTCCCTCTGTATTCAATTGCTTTAACTAAACCTTTATATTCGGAAGGCACTTCTTGTATAGATATTTGCTCAAATCCCATTGATATGAGTAAAGCTTCGGCTTGGCGATAAGAGTAATCTACTAAACCTGGAATGGCTAACTCTGGAGGATTGGTTGAATATATAGATAAGAAAACCTCGCGTCCAGCCTTTGTTCGACTATTAGCAATTGGAACCTGTTCAATAATACCACCAGGAACTGCATTTTTGTCATACAAAGAGTCAACTACTACAAATTTCAATCCCTCAGATTTCAATAATACTTTTGCTTCTTTTAATTGTAATCCTTTCACTTCTGGTACATTGACAGATCTGTTGTGACGGGTATATGAATTGAGTAATACTAAGGTAATGATTAACAGAGCAACTCCAGATGCTATAATTAACAACACATTTTTAGTTATGCTGTTTTCTAATTGGCTCTTAAAAGTGTTTTTCTTTGCATTCATACTTTTGTGAACTCAGTTGATGTGTAGCATTTGAATATTATTATTATAAATACAAAGGTATAAAAAAAACAGATTGCTACATCAAAAGTATTATATTTCATATATGATGCAATCTAAATAAAAAAAGCAAAGAAATTATTACATCTTTCTTTGCTCTTACCTTGTTTTTTTACTTATTCTTACTATTATTCATCCGAAACAGAGAGTCTTGTTCTATTTTTGGCGCGACGTGCTGTAATCACCCTACGTCCATTAGCAGTTGACATGCGTAAACGAAACCCGTGTTTGTTTTTTCTTTTTCTATTCGATGGTTGAAATGTTCTTTTCATCTTTATTGCGTTTTATTATAATTATCGTTTTTATATATGGAGTGCAAAATTAGCAAAAATAATTCAATCATGAAAATAAATAAGCTACATTATTTTAAAAACAACTTTTTTAATCGTTCTAATAGGAATATGAAACTAGTAATTACACATATATGTCACACAATGCTTATTCTTTCTAAAACAGGAAGTTGTTTTGGGAGTAACTATCACACATAAATGTCCGTTTTTTTCTAAAGATATAGATGACTATTATTAGGTGTTGTTTTTTTATTCATAAAAGCACATTGTTTAGTTTGGCCTTGAAATAATACAAAATAAAGTGCAAAAGTTTTGCTACTATAAAAAAAGGTTCTATATTTGCACCCGCATTTAAGGCAGTGTTGGTTCAATACCTTCTAAAGTTGCACAAATGGCCCATTCGTCTATCGGTTAGGACGCAAGATTTTCATTCTTGAAAGAGGGGTTCGATTCCCCTATGGGCTACATATAAAATTATTAAAAAATTCAGACTAGTTAGTTACACGTTATGGCAAATCATAAATCAGCAGAAAAAAGAATCAGACAATCAAATACTCGTCGTCTGAATAATCGATATGTATCGAGAACTACACGTAACTCTGTACGCAAATTTAGAGAATTAACTTCTAAGGATGAAGCTCATAAGTTATATCCAGAAGTTTGTTCTATGCTTGATAAATTAGCAAAGAAGAATGTAATTCATCAAAAGAAAGCAAATAACCTGAAGTCTAAGTTAGCGGCTCATATGAACAAGCTGGCTTAAATCACGGTTTTACTCTATATAAGAAACGTTGATCGAAACATTTATTGTTTGGATCAACGTTTTTTTTGTTTCCTCAGTGTGGTTGATTTATATTATCCTTTTGTAGTTAAAAAAATGATCTCACGCAATAATTATTGCTTTATCTGTTACAGAAGTCAAATAACATGTATAAAGGAAAACTGATTTTCTATCATTAATAAAAACCATAACTTGCAAACTTTGAAGGATTAAAATATAAATTAAACATGCTTGTTGATAAGTTGAAATCGATTAAAAACTTTATTGTTACCAATGTTTAGGAAAACTAAGCTGAAAATGATGTGTAGTATATATTTTATGAAACTACGATCGCATTATCATATAAAAAGTGGGCGTATCTCACAAACATTAGAAGTAAATAATTTGACGGTGTTAATTTTCTCAGCTATTGTGATGTGGAATTAAAATAAATTCTTTATTTTTGAAAACAATAAAAGTATTTCTCATGGTTAAGCACATTGTATTATTTAAGTTAGCTTCATATGCCGAAGGAAAGTCGAAGCAAGAAATCGGAAAGTATCTTAAAACTAAATTAGAAGGTCTACGAGATTTAATTCCCGAGTTACTTAAGATCGAGGTTAGTATTAACAGCTCAAAAGCATCAGCAGAAAACTATGATCTTATTTTGGTAACTGAGTTTGATAATTTCTCTGATTTAAATACATATATCAATCATCCTGAACATCAAAAGATAGCTCAATTTATTTCTAAAGTTAAAACAGATAGAGCTGCGATAGACTATGAGATATAGCTTCATTTAGGTGTGTTTATGATATAAAAATTTGGCTAGAGCTTTAAATTCATTTAATGCCTTTTTTGCCATATCCCAATAATATAAAAAATATTATATTCAGCACTATCACTGTTGCTGTTATCACTAAAATTTAGTATATTTGCTTATTCATTTAAAACTAACTCATAACATATAAAAATCTTATATTCAATAAGATATAATCGAAATAAAAATGACAGAAAAAGAAAAAAGCTTAGCAAGTAATGGTTATTCGGCATCCAATATTCAAGTGTTAGAGGGATTGGAAGCAGTAAGAAAGCGTCCTTCAATGTATATTGGTGATACGAGCGAAAGAGGCCTTCATCATCTTGTTAATGAGGTAATAGATAACTCTATTGACGAGGCACTTGCAGGCTTCTGTTCAGTGATTGATCTTTATATAAACGAGGATAACTCCATTACTGTTAGAGATGACGGCCGAGGCATTCCAGTGGATTTTCATGAGCAAGAACAAAGGTCTGCCCTTGAGGTTGTTATGACTGTCTTGCACGCTGGAGGGAAGTTTGATAAAGGAACTTACAAGGTGTCTGGGGGATTGCATGGTGTAGGTGTTTCATGTGTGAATGCACTTTCAATTTACTTAAAAG
>JAQVZQ010000443.1 GCA_028708095.1 Dysgonamonadaceae bacterium | reverse complement strand
GACAATACAACAGTCCCTTTAGGATTAATATCAATGCCCAGCTTATGAGATTCAACAAATTGAGCACTGGTGAACTTTGGTGTAAAAGGGGCTAAAGCAATAGAGATTGCATCAACACCTAACAAATTATGAAGCATGGTGGTATTTCCAACAATTGATATTTTTACAAAATCATTAATTAAAACATCAGTTCGTTTGCAATATTCCTGAACAACAGAATTAATAGCGTCGATCATTGGAATTTGAAGATTAGCAAGATGTTTTGGATTTTCATGTCCATAGTTTATCCTGGAAATAACATCTGCTCCATAAAGCGATTGAGGATTTACCCTTGTAACGATATCGACAACAGAGCCTAAGAGTAGATTAACAATATAAAAAACCATTGTAGTGGTTCCAATATCTACTGCAACACCAAATGGAACAGTGGCAAGCTTTGACGACTCGCCTGGACTCAACACCACCAACTTGGTGAATTCATATTGACTGGCAAGCACCTTCATTTCCTTTGTTTCGGGTAAGAAAACAGTTATATCACTTTTAACAGGATATAAACACGAAATCACATGCCCTTCTCCTTGTATATTGACACGACACTTTCCACAAGTGCCGTTACCTCCACAAGGGGCATAAAAGTCACTAACCTTATTTTGAATGCTGTTTAATAAACTCGTTCCATCATCGACAGAAACTTCCTCACGAAAATCTTTTTTTATTAATGTTACTTTATGCTTCATTTAAATCTTCAGATGATATTGTTTACTTCATATATAGTTGAAGACTGTCAAACCCTCAACTATAAAATAATAGTTGTTCTTTAGTAGTGTTTTTTATGTCTGTAAATACAATCAACTCTTTTGCAATTGCTACAAGCATTCTCTCTGTAAACCACATTTGGTCCTATACCAATAATTCCACTAACAGACTTGGTTGGGAGCATTAATGCACTTTCAGTGAGCTGAATATTACAGAAGTTTTCAGGAAGTAGAGAGAAGAGTGAATGTTGTTCTACTATATCCCAGTTGCAATAGCCAGGGTAATATCGATTAGTCACTTTTTTGTTTTCTAAAGAACAAATTGCTTTAACTCTTTCCCAAGTTCTTATAGCGGCTTTTTCACATATTACTGAACCTATAATATCTACTACATAACCTTCAAGCAGCAAGTCATCTTTCATCAATTGCCTTGATCTTTTAGAGATAAATTCACCAGCAGTAGAAACAATTAGAGCTACTTGTTCAGAATGTTCATAAAATTTCCATGTAGGTTTTCCAACATTAAAACGGACATTGTCAACCTCCAATTGAGAGTTAGTCTTTAATAACTTAACATCTTTGATAAGATAAGCCCCTCTAAACTCTTCAATGGTGCTAGCTACTTCTAATTCACTTTCTATAATCTCGTTAATTTCTGCAGGTATATCCTCTTTATAACCCATTAGGGCAGCAATTATCTCTGGTTTAACGTTTAAATCTTGATAGCGAAAGCTTAATTTTTCCATGTTAGTTGTCATCATCTAGTCTATTTCAATTAGTTACTATGTTTTTTGAACAATTGCCGCATTTCAACAATATTCAAATCAAACCCAAAAGCAATAACCTCCGTACGTCCTCTGTAATTATTGACTTGCTTAATATCTAATTTATTAAAAACACTTTGCAATAAAACTGTATTACCATCTTTAAGATTGACAAAGCCTTTTATTCGCAAACATTTCTCTTGCAATTCTTCAACAAAAAGCTTCAATGCTTCAATGTCAATCTTATCATGCACCCTCAACACACAAGCATTCATATCGGGAACCCCCTCGCTCTTTTGTCCTTTAAATCTATCAGCTGCATAGCTAGGATGTATTATACTATCGGACAACTTCTCCCACGATACTTCGGCATACACCGAGGGTAAGATATCAGCAAAAGGATTCAACTCTACGATAGATTTTTTTATATCTTCTAAATCTCCATCAAAAAGATCTATTTTGTTTAAAATAATTACATCTGCAACCATCATTTGATGTTTGAAACGGACCAAAGTACTCAAGCCTTTGAAATAGTTGGCTGCATCTACCAAACAAATTGATTTATCGAGGGTGATACGCTTTGATAGAGATGGGGTTTGAAGCAATTCGGCAATACTTATTGGGTCAGCAAGGCCAGAAGCTTCCAAAAAAACAATTTCTGGTTGATACTCTTCTAAAAGTTTATCTAGTGTTTGTTCAAAATTAGATAACTGACAAACGCAAAAGACAGAGCCATTGTTAATCTCCACAAGTTCAAAATCCTTACTATTAAGCTGTAGGTCTTTGCTATCTACGCTTGTTGATGCAAATTCGTTTTGAATTACAGCAATACGTTTTTGTTTCGAGAGTTCATTCAGAAGGTTCTTGAGCAACGAGGTTTTCCCGCTGCCTAAGAACCCTGTGATAAGATTAAATTTAACCATAAATAATTTACTTACTTACTCACCCTTTTTTGAAAGGTAATACTCTATTCTGGCTTGAATATCTTGAAGTGGTGGAATTTGAGAAGCAAATTCAACATTACCATCTATAACAATAGTTGGTATGGCCCTAACACCAAGTGTAGCCATCA
>JAQVZQ010000442.1 GCA_028708095.1 Dysgonamonadaceae bacterium | reverse complement strand
TAGAATACTTGACCCCAGGTCAAAACTTGGTACATTTGATAGACTTGATACTTATTACGAACAGCCCTCTTTCGAATATCAGCATATCCTTCGTTTCATGGATTTGCTGGAAAGTAATTATGATAGTTATCTAGAACACCTGTTTTTAAATAGCGGCAACATTATTAAAAGAAATACTTCTGTATGTTATTTTGATTGCACTAACTATTATTTCGAATGTGAAACTGAGGACGAGGAGTGTGTTGATGAAGTTACAGGCGAAATTCTCAAAGGACTGCGCTTGTTTGGAGTTTCTAAGGAAAATCGTCCTAATCCTATCGTGCAGATGGGCTTGTTTATGGATGGTAGCGGTATTCCTATATCAATGTGCATCAATCCGGGATCTGATAACGAACAAAAATGCGCTATTCCTTTAGAAAATAAAATTGTAAAAATGTTTAAAGGTAAAAAGTTTATCTATTGCGCAGATGCCGGCCTTGGCTCATTTGACATAAGAAAGTATAATTCAATGGGCGGACGAGCATTTATTGTCACACAATCTATAAAAAAACTATCAGAGGTATTACAACAAGCTGTATTTAGTGATTGCGATTATCGGAGACTGTCTGATGACTCTCCTATTACACTTAAACAGATGAAAGATTTTGATCGTTTTAATAAGGAAAGTCTTTCGCTGTACAACGACACTGTTTATAAAGTTATTAATGCAGATAGCGCAGTAGATGTAGGTCTTTATGAAGAAAAAGTATGTAAAAGCGGAAAAACTAAAAGGGTAAAATCTAAAGCTGTTTTAAAACAAAAAGTTATTGTTACTTTTTCGAGAAAAACAATGGAGTATCAACGCAAGATAAGAAACGCACAAATCGAAAGAGCTAAGGCAATATTGAAAAAGAAGAATATAGAAGACATAAAGAAGGGTCCACATGACGTCACTAGATTTATTAAACGAACTTCAATAGGAAAGAAAGGAGAAAAGGTTCAAGATTATTACATACTCGATCAATCTGTTATTGATAAAGAGGAAAAGTACGATGGATTCTATGCAGTTGCTACAAATATGGATGATGATGTAAAAGCCATATTAGATATATCCGCTAACCGTTGGAAAATTGAGGAGTGTTTTCGAATATTAAAAACCAATCTTTGTGCAAGACCAGTACGCCATAGGAACAGAAATCGGATTATAGCTCATTTTATGATTTGCTACACAGCTTTATTAATTCACCGCCTCTTAGAAAATAGATTAAATGAGTACGGCACCCATTTTACAATAGATAACATCATAGATACATTAAAGAATATGAATGTTTTGAATATGGGAGATATGTTTTACAAGGCTGCATTCAGTGCAAGCCAGGTATGCACTTCATTAAATGGTGTGTTTAATTTAGGATTAGATAAGAAAAACTACTTGCCGAAAGATTTAAATAAAATTATTAGAAAAATTACGAAATGAAATTCCCATACAACATTTTTTTCATCTTAATTACCCCTTTGTTTTAATAAATATTACATTGACACAATTTATTTATATGTTAGTACTACAACGCAAGATATTCGTTAAGTTTTCTCTTTCTATGTGATTTGTACGCTATATAGTTGCGTTTTAAATGATATTTAACCTCAAGAATCATTTCCTTGATAAAATCAATATTTTTAGTAAAACTAGCCCCAATAAGGTTTGCTACCATAGGCATTGTAAGAACAGGAGTATCTTTTTTGAAAGTATGTCTCATAATGATGGTAAAAAAGTGAGCTACAATAACTAAAAGCATATGTAAATACCACGCATTCCAAGACCTTGACTCGTAATGATCCATTCCTAAATAGCTTTTGCATTCGTTAAAACATTGCTCAATAGGCCAGCGCATAGTTGCAGCACAATCCAACTCATCTCTAGAAATATCCGTTGGTGCATTGCATAAGGAATACTTTATGCGGTTATTCTCATACTGTCTTATGTATAACCATACTTCATCTAAAGGTGTTGCGCAATTTACTCCACCGTTTCCAATGGCAGCTCTAATAACACGAAGACATTTTGTTTTTGTGTAAATCGGACCTTTACTTCCTTCACCTAAACAAGTTGTTTCCCATGATATACTTGAGTCTTCGGCAATCTTCTTTACATTAACCGGTTTTATAGTAGGTCTAGGATATTTAGATTTTCTACCTCTTCCTTGATCATTATTAGGTAAAATCATTTCTGGCTTTTCGCAAAAAACTAGCTGGTTTTCATGAATATCAGCAAAATAATAGCTATCTTTGGGCAGGTTATCCAAAAACTCTCGATCTGAACCAAATGCACCATCGCAACCAATCCATTTATGAGGCATTCCGGAATCGCTTAGTTTCTTTATCATTTCTAGGGCTAGTTCATTCTTTGTTTTAAAGATAATATCATCGGGAACACCGCATTTTTTTCTTTTATCTTCATATTCCTCATCGAACCATTTTTGTGGCATGTATAACTCTCTATTTAATAGTGCATATCCTTTGTTACTACTGTAACCAGCAAATACACCTGCTTGGCAGTTGTCGGTGTTGCCTAAAATACCACAGTGCTGCCTGGCTCCACCAACGGAATTTGTACCTTTCTTCG
>JAQVZQ010000119.1 GCA_028708095.1 Dysgonamonadaceae bacterium | reverse complement strand
ACTACTAAAAGTGGGTGGAACAATAAAAAAGACAAAAAGACGTATTTATTATCGTTTTTCAAGAGCTTTTGTGCACCAAGATTTACTACGAGAGCTTATTCTGCAATAGATAGTTGATCGAATATTCACCATTAATAGAGCATTCATAGGTGAGATATGCCTTGACGCAAGAAAGACGAGTTATTTAACAATAAATTAACCAATCATTCATCACGTTTTATAATATTCATGTGAATCAAATCAGAATTTTGATTGTTTTTCAAGTAAAATTATAATGGATTCGAAATTTCGATTATTTTATGCAGTTAGAGCTTGTGATGAATAATGCGGGATAACATTGTATGGTGGAAACGTTATGGTGCGAGGAAGGACATTGAAAGAACAAAAAGTGACACTAAAAAAGTGACACTAAAAATGTTTCAGAAAATTTATCAGTTAAAAAGATAGACTAATTATCAGAAATTAAATCTTTCAGAGTGGATTTAAAGAGTTGAATACTTTCGTAATAAAACTAACAGTATAGTATAATTCGAGATTTATAAAATAGCGAAACTGCTAATTATCAACAAGTAGCATGAAAATAATGCTAAGCGATCTAAATTGAATAAAGGGCAATATTAAATCAATAATTGTATTTTTCAGCTATTGCTATTTTATTGTTCTTGAGTGGATGTAAAAACGACACATCTTTTAATGAGATCAACAAAGAGCTTACAGCAGACAAGTCAGACCGCACTAACACACTCACAGCCTCTATGCCTAAAGGTCGTGGAAATGAGCCAACTACTAGAATTGACCTGACACATGAGTCAGATAAAAGCATTACTCTTACATGGGAAGAGGATGATCAACTAGAACTTGTTTTTGTTCAAGGAGACACTAAAATAAAAAGTATAGCGAAGGTTGTCCATATATCTGGTGATGAAAAAAACGCTTTATTTCATATAACCCTTCCCAAAGAAATTAAAACTGGAGAATTTGATCTTTACGGTGTTTATGGTGGAGGGGGACTATCAGATAATGACCCCACTCTTATCAAATTACCTGAAAATGCAGGTAGTGCCAGCTCGCTCGCATCAATAAAGGAGCGGAAAGATGTAATGCTTCATTTTGCTTCCAAAAATATAAATATAAATAACCCCAAAATTTCTGTTACTTTCCAACATCTGGGTTCTCTTTTTAGTATTAACGTTAAGAATACTTCTTCCAAAAGTTTAAGCAACTTAGCAGGAGCACGATTAGTAGGAGTTAGTGGTGATGGTAAGTGGGCATATAATACTGGAGTTGGAGGCAATATGTATGATTTAGTGAATGGTGAATTCTTAAATCAAGAGACTGCCGGTAATTATGTTTCTTTTAAAGCAGAGACAAATAGCTTGTCAAGCGGAAAAATTATTACTTTTTGGGGTTGGTATCCAACCTTGCCCGATAAAAGCTGGCCAGAACTAAAACTAGACTTGAGAAGTGAAAGTGAGTCATTATTTATAAGCTCTAACAGCAACCCTGAAAGAGATACCCCAACAGTAAGTGGCAAAAGCTACTATTTATTTGCCACTTGGGATGGCTCAAACCTAGAATTTAGCAATGAATCATTTTTCTCTCCACGAAATCCTAGTAAATATATTGTTGAAGATCTCGTCAACAAATCCAATGTAATTGGAGAACTTCTTAACGACACTACGTATACTGTTGTAAATAGTGTTGTAGCAACAGAGATAAGTTATAAGTCCATTAAAGGATATGCAATGAAAATGTTTGTCATGACAGTAGACCTTAATGATCCTGATATATCAATTGAAACCGCTTTGCCAAATGGAGGTACAAAGTTTGGTTTTCAAACCATCCCTAAGATGGCAACTTACGTAGATAAAGTGGGACACAAAGTATGGGCAGGTGTTAATGGGGATTTTCATGGAGGTACTGGTATACCTTCAGGTGTTTTTCATAAAAATGGTCTCATTTTAAAAGACACAACAACTCCAGAAGTATTAACATCATTTTTTGGTATAACAAAGAATAGAAAAGCTTTAGTGGGAAATCAAAGTACATATAATCGCTTAAAAGAAGACTTGCAAGAAGCTATGGGCTGTAGAGGTGTTTGGCTGCTAAGAAATGGTAGGGTTGTCACTCAATCAAATACCGTTTTAGAACCTCGTACATGTATAGGAGTATCTAAAGATAGTACTATCGTATATATTATGGCAATAGATGGTAGACAGTCTTCGTATTCAAATGGTATGCAGTATGCAGAAATGAGCGATTGTTTTAAAGCTATTGGTGCAGAAAATGCAGCAAACTTAGATGGTGGTGGTTCAACAACTTTCTTTATTAGAAACACTCCTGAGTTTACCAGTGATCGTTTTGAAGTTCGCAATAGACCTTCAAATAAAGATCGTGAGCTACGTGCTGTGGCTAATGGGTTACTTGTAATATCGAAAAGCAAATAGGTTTGTTTTATCAACAGGTGCAACATTGAGTCTACTCCGAAATGACAATTACTCATATATGAGGATTTTCGGGGTAGACTCAATAATTTTTAGTACTTAAATCAATGTCATTAAGTTAAGCAATTCTATTACCCATCTGTGCTCTTTTATTCATCGGTTAGAGATTAGTTTTGCTATTTGCATTTAGGCCCAAAGGGCTGGCATATTTCAGCCCGAGGTGAAGCCTCGGGTGTTTGTCAGTAAATAATATTGAGGGCTCTGAAAGCCTGACATAACTGTGTCAATACTTATTTTATGTCAGACCTTCAGCCCTCACAACCTTGTATTTAACTGACACCCAGGCCTTACAGCCTGGGCTGAATTATATCGGGCTTTCAGCCCTAACCTCATGATGCACTTATATTACAAATGAAATTATTAATTTGATCAAAAGCTTTTACTAATCAAATGTTTAACTCTTAACTTAATGACATTGGTACTTAAATATGTATCAATGAAATTGCAATAAAAAGATTAAAATATATCGTTAAGAAATTACCACAAAAAGAGAATCAAGAGTATTTGACATTGACATTCAGAATCTCATAATATTCATGTGCCCCATATGGACAAAAAAAAGAGCAATTCATTTTTGAATTACTCTTTTTTTTGCTTTGTTCGTATGGTTACTTTCTGATACCAATCTCTTTAATAATGCTTCTATATCTTTCAATATCAACATCAACAAGGTAGTCTAATAAACGACGACGCTTACCAACCAAAATTTTTAACGAACGCTCAGTGTTATAATCTTTTTGATTTGACTTCAAGTGTTCAGTCAAGTGCGAAATACGGTATGAAAACAATGCTATCTGGGCTTCAGGTGAGCCAGTATCAGTGTTGGACTTTCCGTATTTTGCAAAGATCTCTTTCTTTTTTTCTGAATCTAAGTACATAAAATTTTAAATTTTAATTAACATTCGAGTGCAAAGTTAGTACTTCTTTCCAATATCCAAAACTATATTTCATAAAAGATTAATCTCTCCGTTTTAATTTATCACTCAAACGCTTTATAGCATTAGAAATTTCTTTATCTGGCTCTATAACAGTATAATCACCCCAAAAATCAGGATCTTGAAAATGTTCAACCTTTTCTGCAATTACATCACTTGAGCGAATACGTTCTTTACGAGGAAACTTTTGAACAGGCTCCTCATAACGATCAGTCACAGCCATTTCTGAAAAGAGGGTGTAATTAGATGCAAATAATCCGAAGAATCGTCTTTTCCACCTTACTTTAAATTTCACCTCCATACTACTGTAATTATAATACCACTTTCCATCTTTTTCCACATAATCTACAACATAAGCTGCACTCTCAGCAGAAATGCGCATTGAGGAAGGTTTTCTCTTAATAAATATACTTGAGGCATCTTTTCGATTTTCAACATTCATATTAAACTCCATTCGTTTAAAAGCTAACGATTTGACATCAAGAAAAATTTTGCCTCTGAATAGAATTTCAGTCAGTCCTTCGTAAGGGAAAAACGATATTGCATAATGAGGTTTATCATCTATTGTTATTATACCGTCTATATTGAAATTATAGTAATCTGCATCAATCTCATCTCCAAAAACGACTCCAGGATGTTTTGCTATATCAAGCATTAGTGCATCACTAATACCACCTTGGAACTTCAAAAAAATAGTATCTTTAACATTAATGTCAGTTGCCTTCCTGCCGATATATATACGAGCTTGATCATTTCTAAACGACTTATAAGATTCTTTATAGACATCGAGTACAGCTTCGACCAATGATATGTAGTTAGATCCCTTTTTGATTGACTCTCTGTAAAAGGCAACCATCATATTTGGATTGTTTTCATAATTTTGAGAAACCGATCTGAGTGCTTCTTTTACTAATTGTGTGCCATCACCTGAAACAACTTCAATTTCACTTAATCGTATTGAACCTGGACTCATTCTAAGCACATTGTCATCTTTGTCAATAAGTGTAATTACTGGAATATTTATATTTTCATATCCCAAGTATTGTGCTTTCAATCTATAGTTTTTTGCCGAAGATGGAATACGTAATGAAAAATAACCATCTTGATTTGTTACAGTGGAAATATTAGTGTTATTAATAGTAACACTTGCATACTCGAGCGGTTTTCCAGAATCATCAGCAATTATTCGACCTTTTATAGGTATAGTGGCTTCACGATTTTGCTGAGAAAAAACTGTTTGAGTATGAAACAAAAAAAAACTACAAAAAGCAATTAAAATCAATATATTTTTTTTCATTGTCTATAAGTATTGTAGTTTAAATTAGGAAAGACCTATCTAAGTAACAAATAAAACGCCTTTATGTTTATAATGAAATACATTCGACGATTAACCAAATGATTCATGATCATCCATTTTCATCAATACTTTATGATGAATTACTTTAAATTGCTACCATTTAAAATGAAAAGAAAGAACCTTTATGGACTTAAATGTTTAAATTTGTATGTTTATAAGTAAATACGGATGACACATAAATATGATTTTCTTGTAATTGGTTCGGGCATCGCTGGAATGAGCTTTGCCCTAAAAGTAGCAGAACATGGTAATGTAGCTATCGTTACGAAAACACTTTTGGAAGATGCAAACACTTTTTATGCTCAAGGTGGAATAGCTTCGGTAAGTAGTATATTAGACAACTTTGAGAAGCACATTGCAGATACTTGTATAGCAGGAGGAGGACTTTGTAACAAAGAAGTAGTTGAAAAAGTAATTTATGAAGCTCCTCAACAAATAAAAGAACTCATCAACTGGGGTGTAAATTTTGATAAAAAAGCCGATGGAGATTTTGACCTACATAAAGAAGGTGGTCACTCTGAATCGCGCATATTTCATCATAAAGACAGCACAGGAGCAGAAATTCAGACAAGTCTTATTGCTGCAATACAGAAGCATCCCAATATTGATATTTTCGATTATCATTTTGCAATTGAAATCCTAACACAACATCATTTGGGAGAAATCGTAACGCGCAAGACATCCAATATTGAATGCTATGGAGCATACGTATTGAATCAAAAAACAAAAAGAATTGAGAGCTTTCTTGCTCGAGTTACAATGATGGCAACTGGTGGCATAGGATCGATATATCAAACAACTACAAACCCTTTGGTTGCAACTGGAGATGGCGTTGCAATGGTTGCGCGTGCCAAGGGCAAAATAAAAGATATGGAGTTTGTGCAATTTCACCCAACAGCCTTTTTCCATCAACACGAACGCCCTTCTTTCCTTATTACGGAAGCACTACGAGGCTATGGAGGAATACTCCGAACGATGGATGGAAAGGAATTTATGCAGAAATATGATAAAAGACTCTCACTTGCTCCGCGAGATATTGTTGCACGTGCTATCGACACAGAGATGAAAAACCGAGGTGACGATCATGTTTATTTAGATATTACACACAAAGATTCCGAAGAAACTAAAAAACACTACCCTGCAATTTATAAAAAATGTCTGTCACATGGTGTGGATATAACCAAAAGCTATATTCCTGTAGCTCCTGCTGCTCACTATAGTTGTGGTGGCATTGATGTTGACCTTAATGCACAATCGAGCATTAGCCGATTGTATGCAAACGGTGAATGTGCATGCACAGGATTGCATGGAGCCAATAGATTAGCGTCTAACTCACTAATCGAAGCAGTGGTGTTCGCGGATGCTGCAGCTAAACATGCACTCAACGTTTTTAAAAAATACAACTTTGAGAAAGGCATTCCAAACTGGAATGCAGAAGGGACGACTTTACCCGAAGAGATGGTTTTGATAACTCAAACTGAAAAAGAAGTAGCTCAAATAATGTCTTCATATGTAGGAATAGTGCGTTCTAATCTTAGATTAAAGCGTGCTTTGGCAAGACTGGATATCCTTTTCAGAGAAACAGAGACCCTCTTTCAGAAATCAGTTGTTTCACGCGATATTTGTGAATTGCGCAACATTATAAAAGTAAGTTATGAGGTAATAAAACAAGCCATGTTGCGTAAGCAAAGTATAGGCCTTCACTATAATATAGACTACCCACCTCAGTGTAATGAAGAAAAAGAAATAAAACAGTGAAAAATTACTACCTTAACATAAAAGGCAACTTAATTGATTTAACAACTCCAATAGTGATGGGGATTGTGAATATAACACCTGATTCTTTTTATAGATTCAGTCGCAAACAATCGCAAAAAGAAATTATAGGACGGGTACAACAAATTATTAATGAAGGAGGAAGTATTATTGATATTGGGGGACAATCAACAACTCCAACCTCAACTTTGCAAACCGTTAAAGAAGAATTAGCACGTATCGAACCTGCATTATCAATTATTCAAAGTGAATTTCCTGATGCCATACTATCTATTGATACATTTTACTCGGAAGTGGCTAAAGTTGCCGTTGAAAAATATGGTGTAGCCATAATAAATGATATATCGGGCGGGCAAATTGATGAAAACATGTTCGACACAGTAGCTCAATTGAATGTACCCTATATTCTGATGCATATGCGAGGAACACCTCAAACAATGCAACAGTTAACAGACTACGATAATTTTATTGAGGATATTATATTTTATTTTTCGGAAAAAATTGCTCATCTTAATAGTCTTGGAGTAAATGACATTATTGTTGACCCTGGTTTTGGATTTAGTAAAACATTAGAACAAAACTATGAATTGATGGCACATATAAAATATTTTCATATATTTGAGACACCACTACTTGTAGGTGTTTCAAGAAAATCTATGATATACAAGTTACTTGAAACTGATATAGATGGAAGTCTCAATGGCACAACTGCTTTAAACACTTATGCTTTACAGTCTGGAGCCAACATACTTCGCGTGCATGATGTGAAAGAAGCAGTAGAGTGCGTGAAGCTATCTAAAGAATTGAACAAATACGTGTCTCAGCAATTTATATAATTACCAACACACACAATTTAATATGCTCGAACATTTTGGAATAAAAGACCTGATTGATGTTTTATTGGTAGCCTTTCTTATGTACTATGCTTACCGATTAGTTAAAATATCGGGCACAAAACCATTGTTTATAGGAATTGCGTCCTTCTTGATACTCTGGATTCTGATCTCCCATGTTTTTCAAATGACTTTGCTTGGTACAATACTAGATAAATTTGTAAGTGTCGGGTTTTTCCTTTTAATTATTCTTTTTCAAGATGAGATTAGGCGTTTCCTTATGTCACTAGGACCTCGTAAAGGATGGAAATTTATAACAAGAATCATTTTTCCGCAAGATAATAATCAAAAAGATATTTCACATATCACACCCATCGTTTTTGCAGCGATGAATATGGCTAAAGAAAAAGTGGGTGCATTGATAGTTATGCAGGAGGAAATACAATTAGGATTATATGAACAAACAGGAGAAATAATAAATGCTGACATATCAACCCGCTTAATAGAAAACATATTCTTCACAAACAGTCCACTCCACGATGGTGCCATGATAATTGTGGGTAAACAAATAAGAGCAGCTGGATGTATATTACCAGTTTCTCAAAACCCTAATATCCCTAAGCATCTGGGTTTAAGGCACAGAGCAGGTTTGGGCATATCACAAGAAACAGATGCTAAAGTGATAATTGTTTCCGAAGAAAGAGGACAAATAGCTTTTGCTCATCAAGGCAAACTAAACATGAATGTTTCACCTGAAGATTTGCAAGAACTACTTACTGCAGATTAAAAAACGACTTTCTACTAAACGATATGATATTAAAGCATTTATCAATACTAAATTATAAAAACCTCTCCGAAGTTGATATTACACTATCGCCTAAAATAAACTGTTTTTTGGGGGATAACGGAATGGGGAAAACAAATTTATTAGATACTGTATACTATCTTTCGTTTTGTAAAAGTCACTCCAACCCTATTGACTCTCAAGTGATAAAGCACGACACCGATATATGCATGATTAAAGGCATATACGAATTTGCATCTGGCAATACTGAGGAAATATCGTCTGCACTAAAGCGCAGACAAAAAAAACAATTTAAAAGAAACAAAAAACAGTACGATAAGCTCTCTTCACATATTGGCTTTATTCCTTTGGTCATGATTTCGCCGGCAGACAACGAGTTGATTATGGGAGGTAGTGAAGAGCGACGAAACTTTATGGATGTTGCTATATCTCAGTTCGATAAGCCTTACTTGCAATCTCTTGTGCGATACAATAATGCATTACAACAACGCAATGCATTACTTAAGCATGACAACATAGACATAAGTCTGCTAGAAATTTGGGAAAAAATAATGATTGATGAGGGTATGGATATATTCGAAAAAAGAAACTTGTTTATACAAGAGCTAACACCTATCTTTCATAAGTTTTATACAACAATAAGTCAATCAAAAGAAACTATCTCTCTCAATTACTCATCACAATTAACTGATAGTACTTTTAAAGAACAATTGATAATTGCCAGAAAACGAGACATGATCGTTGGACATACAAGTGTTGGTATTCATCGCGATGAGCTAGAAATGTCGATTGATGAATATCCTATCAAAAAAGATGGTTCGCAAGGGCAAAAGAAGACCTATTTTGTATCGCTGAAGTTGGCTCAATTTCAGTTTCTGCAAAAAAAAAGCAATACAACTCCTCTACTAGTGCTGGATGATATTTTTGACCGACTGGACGAGGCGCGTGTAAAAGAAATAATTAAGCTTGTATCAAGCGATGATTTCGGACAGATATTTATTTCTGACACCAATCGCCAATCATTAGACCGAATACTTCAACCTTTCAACGACAATTACCATCTCTACTCGGTTGTTGATGGTAAAATTGAACGAAATGACAACTTAAACACCAATTAAACTATGATAAAACGTGACGCACAAGATATAGGAAGTATTCTAAAAGAGTTGCTCGAAGAGAACTCAAAACTAAAAACAGGTATTGCAGAAGATCGTGTAATAAAAGCATGGAGAGAGACTCTGGGCGAAGGCGTTGCCATGTACACATCCAATCTTTATTTCAATAGAGGTGTATTGATTGTTTATCTCACCTCTTCAGTGTTACGTGCTGAACTATTGATGAATAAGAAAAACCTGATAGATAAACTCAATGATTATGCCGAAATGAAAATTATTAGGGATATTGTGTTGAGGTAGAAGGGGGTGAGGCTTAACCCATACTCCAAAATTATCACAACGAATCAAGAGGACTTTTAATTTTAGATTTTGAGACATCGGTAATGTGGGTGTATATCTCAGTGGTTTTTATTGAATGATGACCCAACAGCTCCTGAATGAAACGAATATCGGTCCCCGATTCAAGCAAATGGGTTGCAAAGCTGTGTCTCAGTGTATGGGGTGTTACCTGTTTTTTGATTCCAGCTTTTGATGCTGCATTCTTTACAATTAACTGCACAGATTTTGGAGAATACATGCCTCCAGTCTGACCTTCGAATAAAAAATCGACTGGTTTGTAGTTGATAAAGTAGATACGCAATTCATCTAATAATGTGTTTGATAACATCACGACTCTGTCTTTGTTCCCTTTTGATTTTTTAATATGTATAATCATTTTACTGGAATCAATATCCGTCACTTTCAGATGAAGAAGTTCACTTAACCTCAATCCCGATCCATACAACAATTTTAGAATACACCTATGTTTTATGTTATGCACAGCTGCAAAAAGTTTCTTCACTTGTATAGTTGTCAAATAATTGGGCAATGAGTAAGATTTACGAGAAGGATAGAGATGTTTAATATTTAATTTCCTATTATATAGCGAAGTGTAAAATTTATCTATTGAAGCTATAATAATCCGCTGATAAGAGTTACCAATCTTGTGCTTTTGAATTTTCCACAGAACATATTTTTCAATGATTGCTTCGTCCAGATCATTAGGATCATGAAATTTCTTTTCTGCAACTTCGAGAAAGCATTTCACAGCACTTTTATAATTCCGAATGGAATTTATACTGTATCGTTGCAGGATAAGTTTTTGCTCAAACTGAAGTAGTAATTTTTCAATATCCATTCTGTATATTTATATAAGTAAATACAAAAATAACAAATACTTTCGTATAATCTATTTTTTTTTATTTATTTCTGTTCTTGCAATTTACTCTATATCTTTAATTTAATAGATACTCTTTATGTTTCTTACAAAGTGGTATACGATATTTATAAACTTAATATATACGAAAGTTGTATATTTATTGCGTATATACAAACGTTATGCGGCAGCTTAAAAGACGACACCAAACCAAAAAAAATCACCTTGACAACCACCCGACTTTGAACTACGAAGGATGAAATTTTTCAGGGACAACTTCCAGCATTTCCAAAAAACAGTTT